>DATNQP010000531.1:0-6087 GCA_036703965.1 Leptolyngbyaceae cyanobacterium | reverse complement strand
GTGGATGCTTTAGCCGCTAAAAGTTCCAGCGCTGTTTCCATCGTCAACTGCTCAACTGATTGGTCCTCTGGCACAGAAGCATTGGTCTTACCATGCTTCACATACGGTCCATAGGGACCATCGTAGATATTTACTGGCTCCCCATCACTCGGATGAGCACCCAGTTCTCGTAAGGCTGCCTTGGACTTGCGTGCGCCTCCTGCGCGTCCCTTCTTCGGCTCCGCTAGTAGCTCTATTGCACGTTCCAGATCAATTGTCAAGACGTTATCGCCAGCTTTCAGCGAGCGGTACTCTTTGCCTTCCTTACCCTGATCATGGACAACGTAGGGACCAAAGCGACCCAATCCTGCCTGGACTTTACCACCGGTTGCTGGGTGGACGCCCAAAGTCCGTGGCAAAGCCAGCAGACCAAGTGCCATTTCCAGGGTTACGTCCTCCATGTTGACACCCTTAGGTAGGGATGCCCGTTTAGGTTTTTTGTTCTCCTCAGAGGCGTCACCTAGCTGGACGTAGGGTCCATAACTGCCAATCAGAATATAAATCGGTTCGCCAGTTTCCGGGTGTAGTCCGAGTTTATCGGGACCCTCTGTTTTCTGCCGAAGCAGTACCTCAACCTGCTCTGGATCTAATTCAGCCGGGGTTAAGTCTTTAGGAATCGAAGCGGTGACAGGACCATTGCCATTTTCTGCCTCGATATAGGGACCAAATTTACCAATGCGGACTTTAGCATCGAGGTTCTCCAGTTCAACGGTACGGGCAACGGCAGGGTCAATCTGGCTTTCCCGTTCTTTGACTTGCGTTTCCAGACCGTTTTCTCCCAAATAGAATTGCCGCAAGTAAGGAAGCCACTTGGCTTCACCGGTGGATATTTCATCTAGGGTCTGCTCCATTTTGGCAGTGAAGCTGGTGTCCACTAGGTCGGGAAAGTGTTTTTCTAGGAGACTCGTGACAGCAAAGGCGGTGAAGGTGGGAACCAGAGCATTTTTGGTCATCTGGGCGTAGCCCCGGTCGATGATCGTGCCGATGATGCTGGCATAGGTACTAGGACGCCCAATCCCTTCACTCTCAAGGGTTTTAACGAGGGAGGCTTCGGTGTAACGGGCGGGGGGTTGGGTTTCGTGACCAATGGCTTCTAGTTCCTTGCAGTCGGGATGATCCCCCACTTTTAAAAGCGGCAGAATGACTTCTTGGTCTTCGAGTGCGGCTTCGGGATCGTCGGAGCCTTCCACATAAGCGCGTAGGTAACCCGCAAAGTCAATGCGCTTGCCCGTGGAGCGAAATCCAGCATCTTCGACTTGCAGATCAATGGTGATGTGAGTTTGCTGCGATTCCGCCATTTGGGTGGCAACGGTACGTTTCCAAATCAGATCGTACAGTTGCAGTTCTCTCCCGCCCAAACCCGTATCTTGTGGAGTACGGAATGTGCTACCGGCTGGGCGAATCGCTTCGTGGGCTTCTTGTGCGCCTTTGCTTTTGGTCGTGTACTGGCGGGGTTTAGGACTAAGGTATTGCTTGCCGTACATCTGCTCAACACAACTTCGAGCCGCTGCGATCGCCTGCTCAGATAAATGCACTGAATCAGTTCGCATGTAGGTAATATAGCCCTGTTCGTACAGACTTTGGGCAGTCCGCATCGTGTCACGGGCAGACAGGCGCAGTTTCCGGTTCGCCTCCTGTTGCAGCGTCGAAGTCGTAAAGGGCGCAGCCGGTTTGCGGGTAACGGGTCGTTCCTCTAACTCAGTCACCGTCCAAGTTTTATCGGTCAGGCGCTCTTGCAGTTGTCTGGCTTCCGTTTCATTCAAAAGCCTCACAGTCCGACCTGCAATAATTTGACCACTATTGGGGTCAAAATCGCTTCCCGTGGCAATTTTAGTGCCTGCTAGACTAACGAGCCTTGCATCAAAGGACGTCTTCTCCTGCTCCAGGATTGCCTTGAGATCCCAGTAGCTCCCTTGGCGGAAAGCCCGACGCTGACGTTCTTTTTTCACCAATAGCCGCACCGCTACCGACTGGACGCGACCAGCGGATAAGCCCCAAGCGATTTTCTTCCACAGCAGGGGAGAGAGGGTATAACCCACAAGTCGATCTAAAATTCGTCGCGTCTCTTGAGCATGGACTAACTGCTCGTCGATATTACGGCAGTTTTTCAGGGCATTGCGGATGGCGTCTCGCGTGATTTCGTGAAATACCATCCGCTTGGTAGGAACCTTGGGTTGCAGGATCTGCAACAGATGCCAACTGATGCTTTCGCCTTCACGGTCTTCATCTGTTGCCAGTACCAGTTCGTCTGCCTCTTTGAGGGCGTCTTTGAGCTGTTTGACGATCTTCTTTTTGTCCTTGGGAATAACGTACAGAGGCTCAAAGTCGGCTTCCACATTAACCCCCAACTGCGCCCATTTTTCCCCTTTGACTGCTTCTGGAATCTCAGTCGCAGATTGGGGCAGGTCACGCACATGACCCATTGACGCCTCGACGCGATAGCCAGAGGGTAGGTAGTTACGAATGGTGCGTGCTTTGGTGGGAGATTCGACGATGACGAGGGTGGTCATAGGAGTTTCAGAAATATCAGCTGAACTGACCTGTCTAATTTAAATAGTTTTTGCAAGATGTCAAGCAGGATTGGCAATGTTCCAAAGGGGTGATGACACGATTATACGTAGCTTATCGTCGTGTAGAGCGCACCCATCGTGCTACTAAACCTGCTTATGGCTAGGGTAACGCGATATGAACAGTGGCTCTAAGGGTAGCTGACCTGTAGGGGGAGCGATCACCTTTCTCTGCCTGCTGTCGGCTCAGAGCACCATTACACTAACGCTAATGCAGGTACTCAAGTATAAAGACCTCCTAATCTCTACTTATATCTGATCTGCATAAGTGACCCTTACTTTTCCAGGTTGTGCCACAATAAATCGCAACGTCTGGTGAGGTATTAACACTTGACTCTGGCATTTATGTAAGGTCGCCTGACACAAGCACTGCTAAGCTGAGGGAGAGGCTCAACTGTAGAGAAAGATGGCACGCTCTATCTGCAAGTCAGTTTAGAGACAGCTTTGCTGCCCCACGAAGAGCATAACGCAATTTCAATTCCCCAAGGCAAGTGGCTCGTGCGGATTCAACAAGAATACGATTCGCAGGCATGGCGGTATGTTATTGGCTAATAGCGTATTCAACAACCTGTGTGGCATGAGCTGGTGAGGGAATGAGCGATCGCAAATGTGAGTGTCAAAGAAGCATCACGTAACTGGCATTTCCCACGCGGCATTCCACGACATCGGCCCTAATAGGCCATCCGCCTTGAGTCCTTTTTGACGCTGGAACCGCATTAGCACGTCATAGCAAGCTTCGCTAAAAATGCCATCGTCTCCCTTACCAGTGGAACCACTCGTACCGAAGTTCCAGCCTCTGGAGATCATTCGCATCTGCCAGGTGAGGACATCGTTACCCTGCATGAGTGGACTAGTGAGCGTGATGTAACGTCCAGGCCAGACAGGGTATCCAAGCTCAGGTTGAGGACGAGAATTTTCTGTATACGCTGGTCGCCCAAAGCTTAGTAAATGCTTCATAGCACGCTTAGAGCGCATTACCTGTCCGCCATTTGAGTTGTTTTTGGCAGATGTGTTTCCTTCAATACAGGTTACAGTACCATCCGCATGAACTGACTCTACGATACCAACATGGTCAGAGATGCCGTCGCTGTCCCAATCAAAAAATGCCAAGTCACCCACTTGCGGAGTCTTGAATAGTTGATCTTGATCTTTAAACCATTTGAGACCCGCTGGGCAATAGGAAAAGCCCTTCGGCGTACTGATTTCCAGTGGCAACTGAGCATCGTAGAAGCAGTATGAAACGAATATGGCACACCAAGGTACTTCATTTATGCCGTACCAAGCCCCAAATTTGTTACGGTTGCTGTTAGGTGGTGACTCGGTGTAACCAATCTCCCGATCTGCCCGCTGAAGCACATCCGCAGCCGTCGTCATTGCTCTCCTCCCTTAAAATCCAAGTAAATAGGTGTAGACACAACCCAACATCTGGCTTAGACTTCAATTTCTCTAAGGTTAATATCAGGGCTTCTTCCTGGTCTTTCACTAACAACAAGCATTAGTGACTACAGAATCAATTATGTCTGCATGCACCTACAAGAGAGCCTATGGTTGTTATGCTTTCTGATAAGTTTCGTCGCCAGTTGCGTCAAGAAGCAGAGCAGTGGCGAACTGAGGGATTAATTGATGCTTCTGTGTATGAACAATTATCTGATCGCTACCAGTTTAATGACCTTGAAGCGTCTGCTCGTAACCGATTTGTGGTGATTTTACTGGGGCTGGGCAGTATTCTTTTGGGCTTGGCCATTATTACCTTTGTCGCGGCGAACTGGCAAGCCTGGTCACGGGAGTTGAAAGTAACGTTACTGCTAAGCGGGTTCGTTGGTGTCAACATCACTGGCTTTTACCTTTGGCGACGCCCAACTCAGCGTTGGCAACGCCGTTTAGGACAAGGCTTATTACTCCTAGGAGCGCTGCTTTTAGGGGCAAATATGGCTCTGATGTCTCAATTGTTTCATCAAAGTGGACTCCTCTACCAGTTGTTTTTTATTTGGGGATTGGGCGTCCTAGTTATGGCTTATAGCCTACGGTTGACGTTGTTGGGGATACTGGCAATCCTTTTGATTGGGTTAGGCTATTTGCAGGGACAGCCAGAATTTGTAGCAATAGGAGAGTTTTCCTGGCTGCGGCTGATGGTGCAACATATGCCGGTGGTGGCGGCTTTGATGTTTATCCCACTGGCATACTGGTGTCGTTCGCGGTGGATTTTTCGCTGCGGTGCGATCGCGGTTGTTTATTCCCTGGAAGCTAACTTGATTCGCGTCAATATGTTGGCTTCTCCAGCTTGGATGGCCGCGATCGCTTGCTCCCTACCTCCTGCACTTTTATGGGCATATCGTGATTCTCTTTGGGGACGATATGCCCCGTCAGTCGAATTATTCAGTAGTGTAGCTCGCAGCCTCGCTGTAACCTTCCTCAGCCTCCTGTTTTTTCTCTTGTCTTTTCGTGGGTTATGGGACACGTCATCCGTAGAGTCAGCGAAGGACACCTCGTTACTCGTCTGGTCACTAGGAGTGGATATTCTGATCCTAGGGAGTTTAACAATCTGGGAATGGCTGCGACTGTTGCGCCGAATCGATCTAAACACCAGCCTCATAGCGAGCATGATTGCCATTAGTGCCTTAGTTCCCTATTGGCATCTGAGCATCAGTAAGCTGCCAATCATGGCTGTATTAATTTTCAACCTGCTCTTATTCCTTCTGGCGGTTGGTTTAATCCGCGAGGGACTAGCGCAGAGTCAACGACGCTTTTTCTGGGGTGGAATGGTGCTACTGACTCTACAGATTTTCAGCCGGATGCTGGAGTACAACACCGATTTACTGTTCAAATCCTTAGTCTTGTTTCTGTGCGGTCTTGGCGTGATTGCTGCCGGACTACGGTTTGAGCGCTACGTCAGCAGAACTAGGCGCCAGCAATGAAAATGCTATTACCCGCTTAACTCTATTCTAGGCAGGGCAAAAGCGGCGCTGTGGAGAAGTTGGCCCTAAACAGTTAAAGGACAGGTGGTCTTCCTGTCCTGACGGGGGTTGGCGCTGAGAGTATGTCACGGATTAGAGAAAGTATTAATCTGACCTCCCCCAATGTATCGTCCTGGAATTGGACGGGGGGTAGTGTAGTTAGGCTGATTCAGTTGACTCGGCTGTACCCCTAAATTTCCCTGCGGGGAGTTAAACCCTGGGTTACTAACTCCGTTACTTTGTCCATAAGGTTGGGTAGAGTATTGCCCAACAGTACTCGGCATCCCTGTTGGCACTGGTGCCCCCGATACAGTTCCAGGGACACTCATACCGGGCTGCGCAGGGGCTAAATAGGTATATGAGTTTTGGGGAGCAGGGGGCGTTGTTGGGGAAGTATTGTAGCCAGTTGCTCCGGGTACCGTCGCGGGAGGATAAGTAGTCTGTCCTTGATAACTGGGAGCCGGTAATGCCTGATTTTGTACGTTAGCAGAACTTTGAATCCCAGTAGCCGTGGTGGGATTATTGGC
>DATNQP010000530.1:0-2312 GCA_036703965.1 Leptolyngbyaceae cyanobacterium | reverse complement strand
GCTGCAATATCCATTGATCTGACCATCCCAATAACGCTGGTCACGAATGTGATTGACGAAGGTCTGATAGGAATAATCTTGTACCGCTACACCCCGTGCGATCGCTAGTACGGTTTCGACAAACAGCACACAGTCAAATTTATTGAGTGTGACAACAAGGGTTTCTTCCTTGGATTGGTCTAATAAACCTGCTTGGTAGGCTGTACCGAGGAATGATTGAGCGATCGCCTGCATGATTTCTCCCATTGGGCGATCGTACATTTGGCGTGTGCGTGCATCCTGCATAACACGCCGGAAACGTTTGACCTCTTCTGTTTCAGGGCTTTCTTGTCTTATGGTTTGGGCGTAGAGTCCATCTGTCGATAGATTGTTTCTGAGCAGCGAGGGGACATTGCCATCAGAATAGAGAGGTGGACTTTTGTCAACCGTGTTGTTACGGACTAAAACTTTGTCTGTAGGAAAAGCCGTGACCTTCAACAGATTATGGTTAACGAGGAACTGCTGTTTGGCAAAGGTAGAGGTAACAGGGATCGACTGATTTACCCTAGCTTGAGAGGCAAAACGCGAACCGACACCGAACGTGAGCGCAAATCCTACCACAGCCAGCCCGAAGCTTTTTCTCATATTTGGCGCGTTTTCCTCAACCAGCTACCGTCTAATGACCATCGGTTAGCTTAGCAGAACCAGACGCTCCGTTTAGAGAAAAGTTCACCCTTGAGCTTCCGGTTGATAATTGTAAGAACAATGGTATGAGAACTATTAGTAAATTGTTCCGGGCTGGCTTCTTTGGAGGCTTGGGAGTTATTACAGCTTTCTTTGTGGTATGTTTGCTAATCTTCCTGCTCCTGGCAGGGTTTTCCTTCCTACATACAGTAGCCTCTCGCTCACCTACACCCGAAGCAGCATTGCAACAACTCGTTGGCGGCGATAGGAAGTACCAGGTGATAGCGAAGCGTAAGCTGTCGGACAACTCGGAAAATAAGGTGTTGATTGTCTTTTGTTCAGAAAACTCAAAAGGAACATACATGCGATCATGTGTGCAAGGACAACCTATTGCCATGCGCAATTGCATCGTCGCTGCTCAAAGATTGGGGGGATGGGAGCTCGCTGTGACTACCAATGATGGCAATTGCTACCTAATGTTGCAAACAGGGAGAACCCTTGATTAGGGCGGGGAGCGATGCGTTTTTACTGCTCTGTGGGTGGTTGCCCTTACTAGGATTCGGGGCAGGCACGGGGGCATTGCCCCTACGGAAAATCAATGTTTTTGGGATTACTGAACCGGCGCTCTAGGATTGATCATTACTGAAAAGCCTCTTAGCTTCATTAACCAGCATTTAAGGATTAAAAAAGTATCATGACAAAACTTATCGTAATTACAGGCGTCAGTCGGGGTCTTGGTCAAGCTATGACCGAGGGATTTATTCAGTTAGGGCATACTGTCCTTGGTTGCGCTCGCTCAGAAGCAGCAGTCGAGAAATTCAAGCAACAGTTTGGGTCACCCCACGATTTCGCAGCACTGGATGTTGCTGATGAAGAGCAGGTGAAAGCTTGGGCAATGCGACTACTCAACGAGTATGGCTCGCCCGATTTGCTGATTAACAATGCGGCGATGATTAACGAATTGGCACCACTTTGGGAGATTCCCAGTGAGGACTTTTCTCGCCTAATTGATGTAAATATCAAGGGAGTGGCGAATGTAATTCGTCACTTCGTCCCGGCAATGATTGAGAAGGGAAGCGGCATTATTGTTAACCTGAGTTCAGGCTGGGGTCGCTCTAGCTCTCCCCAAGTCTCGTCCTATTGTGCTTCCAAATGGGCAATTGAGGGAATGACGCGATCGCTTGCTCAAGAACTGCCCAACGGTATGGCTGCGATTCCCCTTAGTCCCGGCATCATTCATACGGATATGCTAGAAGTTTGTTACGGAGAAGACGCCGCTAATTACACCTCTATCAAAGACTGGGTGGAAAAAGCAGTTCCCTTCTTACTCCAGTTGAGTCCATCAGATAACGGTATGCCACTAACGGTTCCTGCATGAGGTCTTAATTTGGGATTCCGTATCATTTGGAAGTAGCTACAAGAACCGCAGACCTCAATTGTTGCTCGTGGCACATAACCCTTTGCAGTAGACTAAAACCTTTGCCACTCTATAGGTCTGGTTCTTGCTGCACCTGTTTCTGTTCAGCACACATAAGGGGAACGCTATGTCAGCAACTACAGTCCCCATGGCGGGCTATCAACTAACCGAAGTCATTCACGAGGGTACCCATACCATCCTCTATCGAGGACAAAGGCAAGCAGACCAACAA
>DATNQP010000529.1:0-7615 GCA_036703965.1 Leptolyngbyaceae cyanobacterium | reverse complement strand
CCTTCTGCCTGATGCTATCTCGGATTTATTCGCTGAAGTCAGCAGCTCTAAAAAAATTACACTGGCTGATCGATATGGACTAATGGCGGCAATGTTAGAGGATACACTTACCGAAGAAGAGAGAGCCTCAATCGATAGGTTACTGTATGCCTCCTGCCGGGGACGGATGAAGGTCGTTAGTGAGCTATCAGCGCTGTCTTATCCCTCCCCTTGGAAGCAGCTATAAGATTTTTGCTTCAGAGGCTGAGTAATGACTTAGACTCCATCGGCAGAGGCAAAGACCATCTGAGGAGCAAGCAACAGTCCAGTTTCTGAGTAAATTACCTGACCAATGCCCAAAAAATCACCATTCTCGTGGTGAACCCGCAGAGCATTTGCAGAAGTATCAGTTGGGGTATCATTCCAGGGAAGACGCTGTCCTAGACACCAAAGTCGGGCGTCTTGAGCCAGTAAGGTAAGTGCTGCTAGATGATCTAAAGCTGCTTCTGGTGGAACTGGTTGAAACGTTTCTTGCTGTAATTGGGCTTCCAACTCCTCTAAAGTCAAGCTATCTGCAAGATCGAAGCCACTGCTTTGGGTCCGAGTGAGGGATGCTAGAACACCGCCGGTATTGAGGGCTGCTCCCAAATCACGCGCGATCGCACGAATATACGTTCCAGAACCACAGGCGATCGCCACATCAATTTCCGGATATTCTCCCGCACGCCAATCCAAAACTTCAATCTGATAAATTTCTACCGTCCGCTCTGGCACTTCAGCTGATTCGCCAGCTCTGGCTAAATCATACAGGCGTTTACCCTTTACCTGAATCGCACTGTAAATCGGTGGTACTTGCTGAATCTTCCCCTGAAACTGCTCAAGTGATGGCAAAACCTTTTCTAGTGTCAACCCATCGGCTGAGTGAGTAGCGACAACTTCCCCTTCCAAGTCATCTGTAGTTGTCCTCACTCCCAGTCGAATCGTTGCCTGGTATGCCTTATCCTGCTGCATATACTGCAACAACCGGGTTGCCTTACCTAATGCGATCGGTAAGACACCCGTGGCAGCTGGATCTAAAGTTCCCCCATGTCCCACCCGCTTAAGGCGTAGAAGACGCCGCACCTTGGCAACGCAGTCATGGGATGTCCAGCCTGCTGGTTTGTTTAAGTTCAAAAAACCTTGCACAGTAAAATTCTATAACTTTCGATTAGATACACTGCCACCAGCAAGCCAGCTGAGTGTTAGGAGACACAGACGCTACAATATAGCCTACTCTCTACATTACCCATCTTGGCGCAAAGCGTCATAATGATTTTGCCCCATCCATATAGAGGGCAATACTCACTTTAATAGCCCCTGTTTCCGTAGTTTGGCAGCTAGAGGAGATGGGGAAGGTGCCATCGCATTCTCTTCTCGTTGTTAGCGCGATCGCACTTTGGTTCCAGCTGTAGAGAAAAGAGCGATCGGCTATCGTGAAATTAGGGAAACTACACACCCTAAGAGTAATTTGTGACAACTACGATGAAGCTATCAACTTTTGCAAAAACTCTGCCTGTTGCTGTGTTATTTACTTCTCTTGCCTCTTTGAGTAGCAAAAGCGTAGCACAAAACACCTTATTCCAAGTGGTCAGCACTAGAGATGGTGATGATGTTACGGTAAACCAAGGTACTCAACGGCTCAGAATTCGGCTAGCTTGTATAGATGCCCCTGAAATGGAACAGAATCCGTGGGGTAGCCAGTCAGCTACTCGGCTCAAGCAGCTTCTACCTCCACGTCAGACGGTGCGGTTACGGGTGGTGAATACAGACGCATCTGGGAGAACTGTAGCGGAAGTTTACCGGGGAAATCAGTCAGTAAACCTTCAAATGGTGCAAGAAGGTCAAGCTGTCGTCTACCCCCAACATTTAAACAATTGCGCTGCCACCCAAGCTCAATATCTGCAAGCTGAGGCAAAAGCCAAGCAGCAGCGCTTGGGCTTTTGGAATCAAGCCAAACCCGTGATGCCTTGGGACTTCCGCCGCAGTCAGTAGGGAGACAAGGAGGACAACTACTCTGATGACGCTTCAACAGACATCAGAATAGTGGGTAGATGTAGCGCGATCGCATTTTCTCTTGTTGTCAGCGCGATCTCTATTGTTTCAACTGTAGGGGCGAAGCATTCGGGCGATAAATTATGAAACTTAACCAAGATTTTCCTATCCGAATTCTTCGCCCTGTCCCGCGATCGCCGATAACATTTGTACAGCAATATCAGGGTTTGTCTATACATCTTGAGGGCGAAGCATTCGGATACAGAAATTCAGGTTTACTCAGTTCAATTGTCGCCCGAATGCTCATTGGTGTCAACTTAAAGAAAGTTGGCTTGGAGGATTTAGACGGAGGTAAAGAAAAAAGAAAAGTGCAGCTCAGCTGAGTCGAGAGAAAATAGCTCGACAGAAAATAAGAAGGTGTAAGTAGAGCAACAGCCAAGGAGTCTGACCGCACAAAAATTACTCACCTTCCGAGCTGGCGAGAAGTGAGTTTATGCCAGATGATGTCTGGGGGGTTACAACCAGCAATCAAAGGCGCAATCTGGGTAAAACTGGCAATAGACAGCTCCTACCAGTTTCCAATACATGAACCTTCTAGGCAGAGGCTGTCTATGTGACAAGCTAACCAGAGGTAACGTACCTGGCATCCCTAGCTTGACATCACCTGGCGGCGGGTTGCTCTCCAGCATTGCCCGTTAAGCTCATTGTAGGATTTTCCCTGTCAACAGTTGACATCATCTGGCATAAACTCACTCTTGGTCAGGTCTTAACAGGGGAAATTTCAAGACTTGACAGTTGGGTCTATCAGGGAGGGATCTTCATGAGTCATAAGCGTCCCCGCAGTTGGGGCAACCCTGACCTTCGTCATCAAACCCAGGTGCCTGCTCCCCCAATTGCACAAATTGAGCAACAGTTGTTCTCCTTGCTCACTCCTGGGTGCTTTAAACCTCTGCGCCTTGCCCAAGGGGAGAAGAAACGGCGCGACCGCCTGCTGACGTTACCTGTAATGATGGCAGTCGTGCTTAGTTTGGTCTATCGTCAGATTCCTGGCTTGAGTGAAATCCTCAGGGTGTTGCACTTAGAAGGCTTGCTGTGGGTGGAACCTCTTAGTGTATCGAAACAGGCACTCTCGAAGCGATTAAGAACCATACCTGCTGCTCTATTTGCTCAGATCTTTGAGCAAGTCATGCAAAGGATACAATCTACAAAAACGGCATTGCCAGCACCACAGGGTTGGGAATTAGTGCAGCAAAACTTCACAGCCTTGTGGATTGCTGATGGTTCGACCCTAGAAGCCCTTAGGCGTAAACTCAAAGTCCTCAAAGATCAGACCACTACCTTAGGGGGCAAGATGATGATGGTGGTGGAGGCTTTTAATCATCAGCCAGTGGCGACTTGGTACAGCGAGAAGGCATCGGCTAATGACAAAACCTTTGCTGATGACCTCTTGGCACGGTTGCCTGTGGGTGGGTTGTTGATTTTCGATTTAGGCTTTTTCGACTTTGTCTGGTTTGATGCCTTCACCTCATCGAACAAGTTTTTTGTCACCAGGCTGCGATCCAAAACCGCTTACAAAGTTACACGCTGTCTGTCTCAAGGAATTTACTTTCGCGATGAAATTATCCAGATGGGACAGTACCGCTCTAATCCTTGTGAGCATCCGGTACGTCTGGTTTCGGTCTTATGGGGTAAAACTTGGTATTACTACCTGACTAATGTGCTTGACCCTCAGGTCCTGTGTGCTCAACAGGTTTGCGAACTTTACCGTCGCCGTTGGCGCGTTGAGGATGCCTTTTTGTTGAGCAAACGTCTCCTGGGATTAGCTTATCTGTGGGTGGGTGGCACCAATGGTGTACAGATTCAAATTTTTGCCACCTGGATATTTTATGCCGTCCTCAACGACTTGTGTTCTCAGGTCGCGGTAGCTCTCAATCAACCAAAAGAACGAATTTCGGTGGAGATGGTGTTTCGAGGGCTGTATCATTTTGCCCGTGCGCTAATGCGCTCAGAAAGTACCGATGTCGTGACCTATTTGGTTGAGCATCATCAGCTTTTAAGTTTGGTCAAAGCTGAACGCAAGCGGCATCGAGAAAATGCCGCTCACTCTTCACAAATCTGGGCTGGCTCTGGTTAAGTTGACACCAATGCCGAATGCTTCGCCCCTACATCCACTACACGCACTAAACCGTGATCGCTCGAACAAGAATTCACGCAGCAAGGTATCAGTTTCGAGCCAGAGAAAAAACTTCCTATTTATGAAGGCAGCAAATTGCTCGGCTTCTACATCCCTGATTTCATTATTGAGAACAAAGTCATCTTAGAGATTAAGGCATTTGCTACAGTCCATCAAAAGTATTTGGGACAGGTAATTACTTATTTGAATCATACGGGTTTGGCGATCGGTCTATTAATGGGACTTTAGCGAAATTCCAGCCCAAATATAGCCTAAACTCGCTTTATAAGCGACAAATACGTCCCGATTCTGATGGAGCCAATGGACAAAACGGCATGCAAACAAACTGTCACATTAGCTGTATTACAAACGGTCATTTAATCTTCTGGTAATTCGCCAAAACGTTCTTGATAACGGGCTAATTGTTCTTCAGGAGTCAAATAACGAACACCCTGCTGATTATACCAATACAACGCTTCAATCTCTAGTTCACCATCTTGGTAAGGTGCCCGTCCAATACCTAAATTAATTTCACTCATCCAGTAAGGTTCGCCAATTTGCCGTTGATACTCTCCTTCTACTAAGCGATAAACCTCAAAAGGTTGATGCCTATCTCGTTGCCAATAGTCAGGGTTATAAACTAGATAATATAAAACTCCTAAGTTGGCATAAATTGCCATCTTCGTATCGTATTCTCCCCCCGGTGTCCGCGACGCCACCTCTAAGACAAAAATCGGAACTACCTCATTTTCTTCCCAAACTACATAGCTTTTCCTCTGCCTACCTTGCCGATGACGTTCAACTCCCAAACTCAAAAAGCCATCGGGAACTACAGGAACCAAAGGACTAACTCCCGTGGTGTGATAAATTCCCATATCCACCCCAAAGAACCAATCTGCCCGCTTCCCCCAGATAAACTTCAGTAAAAATAACAGTAAGTTGGGAATAAAATTTTGATTCTCGTTATCCACAGGTGTATCGTCTGAACAAGGCAGTTCAGCACTAGTTGGTAGGCGTAATTTCGGGTCAGATTGTACCATTACTAACGCTCCCCATTTTCAATAATCCTATCCCAGCGCACTAACTTAATTGTCTCTATAATTTCTAATGAATCATCCCCCAGCAGCGCCTACAAAAGATGTCGTGAGATAAGTCAACGTAGGAGAGAGAACCTCAATGACAGTTACGACTTCTTTGGTGGCGACTTCTCGAACCTCTAGATAGGGATTCATCCCTGGAAAAGGGGAAGGCATATGTAAACTAGGGTATGCATAGTTTTAATTCCTATGATACTGAGGATGAAATTGGGTGACGGGAAGGCTCGGTTTCTCGTTGGTTTTCCAGTCCTTTGATTGTCCCAGATAAACATCTCTCTATCTGGGACAATCCCCACACCCATCGCGCTTTTCGCTATTCTGTGTCATCTTCATAGTCATCATCCGAGTCATATTCGCCATCGTCCGACTCGATGGATTGCAACTCAGTAGCCCCCATATAGTAGACCTCTTGCAAAAGTCGTCGCCGAGGTACTATAGGGTCTGAACAAAGGCGATCGCTCACCTTTTTTTGCGATTGCCTTCGGCACCAGCGAAGCTGATCGCCACCCCTGATTCATAAGAATAGCTGATGAAATACGAACAAGCTAAACATCTTAAGCCAGCAGAGTTTAAACGGTTTTGGGGCGTCAAGCTAGAAACGTTTAAGCAGATGGTGGAAATAGTCAGCTAGTTCACGCTTTTCTTCGCCACTCGCTCTAGAGCAGCTTTATGGGCTGAGTATTGCTTGTCTTTCGCTACAGAATAGATGACGAGTGCGATCGCTAACCCTACCGCTTGCGTCAATTCGCGATCGTTGAGAATCTCCTCATTCTCACCCAGTCCCTTTGCCAAATCGCCCAAGTCATTCGCAAAGATGCCACCCGCCACACTCCCCGCCATAGCGAGTGTCCCTGAAAGCAGCGCCGTCCCTGTGATGGGGTTACTTGCAGCAAGCGCACCTGAAACCAACGTTCCACCCGCCATAATTGCCCCCATACCAAGTAGTCGTGCTTTCGTCTTTCCTAAAAACTCAATTGGCGGCATACAGAGAACTCAGTCGTATTAACTGATTTCTAACACAAGCACATCTGGCTCGGACAAACAGCGCAATACTCTTGCCGCAAAGCGTCATAATGATTTTGCCGCTAATTAAAAGCCTTTAAATCAATTCATGAAACCCAAATTTAAGGATACCGTTGCGTGGCAACAGGCTGAAATGCTGATGCAACCGGCTTTAATTCGTATCCTCGATCAGGTTCGCAAGCAGCTGGAAAATACAACCTGGAAGGCAACTTACAACAACGTCGAGACTCCACTACCGGGATATGAGTTGTGTTTAGAACGCAATGACACCTCTGTATGCGTCGATCTGTGGGAGCTTTGTTTTAAAGTCTGTTTTCGTAACTACGGTTCAACACACACTGAACAAGAAAGCCAGGAAGTCGAGATTGACACTAGTCTGATTGATGAAACAGGTGATGTGGATTGGCAGTGTCTAGACACCAAGGCACAACACTTGGTCGAGCAAGTATTTGCAGACTTGCCAGCTGTATAGCTCCTAGCCGTTTGTCGGAGATAAGAAAAGCAGGAAGAACATGACTCAAAAATTACATGATATTCAGCTTAGCGCTGGCGCAACATTTGAGACAGTTGCCGATGTACTGGTTCCAGCGAGTTTCGGTAATGATGCCGTAGCGATTCAGGCAGCGCGTCAGGGTGTTGCTCTGGTTGACCTTTCCCATTGGGGGCGTCTAAAAATCTCCGACGACGATCGCATTCGATTTTTGCACAATCAAAGCACGAATGACTTCCAACGGCTCAAGCCAGGACAGGGCTGTGATACAGTTTTTGTCACGTCTACTGCTCGCACCATCGACCTAGCAACGGCTTATGTAATGGAGGATGCGGTGCTACTACTCGTTTCTCCTAATCGGCGTCAGCAGTTGATAGAGTGGCTGGAGCGTTATCTTTTTCCAATGGATCGGGTGGAACTGAAGGATGTATCCAGCGAGAGTGCCACCTTCAGCCTAATTGGACCAGAAAGTGATACCCTCTTGAAAACGTTGGGTGTCGAAATACCCATTGGTGAAGCCTATGCCAGTCACCAGCAGTTAACACTGGATGAACTTCCGGTTCATGTCGCTGTGGGTAGTGGCTTGGCGCTGCCTGGATATATGCTCATTGTCCCGGCTGATGATGCCGCAACGCTGTGGCAAACCTTAACAGCAGCAGGAGCAATACCAATGGGCGATCGCGTTTGGGAGCAACTGCGAATTGAGCAGGGACGCCCAACTCCCGATCGCGAACTAACCGATGATTACAATCCTCTAGAAGCCGGTTTATGGCAGACTCTCTCCTTTGAGAAAGGTTGCTACATCGGTCAAGAAACTATTGC
>DATNQP010000528.1:0-3220 GCA_036703965.1 Leptolyngbyaceae cyanobacterium | reverse complement strand
GCGGTATTTGCGTTTGCGGCTGACTGTATGAGGGAGGAATCGCTTTATACTATCCCGCTTGCGGCTGAGGCTGGTTGATGCGGTTTCTAGCCAATGAGAACTTCCCACTCAGAAGTGTCAACCGCTTGCGAGAGGCTGGTTATGATATTGCATCCATAACTGAAGACTCGCCCGGAGTCACAGATTCGGAGGTTCTGGCGCGTGCTGCTGATGAAGAGAGAATCATCCTCACCTTCGATCGAGATTACGGTGAATTGATTTACCGACTGAGGATGCCATCTCCAATCGGTGTTGTCTATTTTCGCTATCAGCCACTGACACCAAATGAGCCAGCCGAAAACTTGCTTCGCTTGTTAGATATAGAAGGTCTATTTGTGGAAGAAAGGTTTACAGTTGTAGAGCGCAATCAGGTGCGTCAGCGCCCACTACCATAGATCGCATTAATCTCCAGATGGACGAAAGCGAACAGCTATATCCCGAACAGTCTACAACTGCGTTAAGCGAAGCTGTCCCGAAGGGAATCGTTGCTTATCATCCAGTGGCTAGGTATTTTAGCGCTTGAGAAAGATTGAACTTACCCATGCTGACTTGCCTTTTTGAAAATAGCTCCTTGGGTAAGTTCCAACCTTTCCGATAGTCGATAAGGATCATGCCTACTGACACTTCAAAAAATCATCACTTCCGATTGGCGCTGTTCTGGGCGCTCCTGGGTAGCTTGGCGACGCTGGCAGTGTTTCCTTATTCTCTAGCCCTCAATCCGGCAGTGGGGCAACTTCCTGTACCATTACCGATTGTTGCGCTTGCGTCCGCCCTTCAGACAGGCATTCTCTTGATTCTCTTGAGTTGGATTGGACTGCGCCTCGGTGACTCTATGGGACTCGATACACCATTCGCTCGTGCTTTAGTTTATAGACAACCGCTCCCCGCCATCTCTCAATCTGCAATCAAAGCTGCGCTCATTGGAGGCAGCATTGGTGGCATCGTCATTATGGGATTGAGTGTAACGTTTCAACCTTGGATGCCTCCAACAACGACTGCCACAACGCTGAAAATCGACCTCTGGAAGCGAGTCTTGGCTTCTTTCTACGGAGGCATCACCGAAGAACTCTTGCTGCGACTGTTCTGCATGACGCTGCTCGCCTGGTTATTCTGGAGGATTGCCCAGCGCACTAAAGCGCAACCCTCTTCGTTGAGCTTCTGGCTAGCGATTTGTGTGGCGGCGATTTTGTTCGGTGTTGGTCATTTACCTGCCGCCGCAAGCGTGTGGTCACTAACTCCAATCGTCATTGTCCGAACCCTTGTACTAAATTTGCTTCCAGGGATTCTCTTTGGGTTTCTGTATTGGCGGTGGGGACTAGAGTACGCGATACTATCTCATTTTTGGGCGGATATTGTACTCCATGTCATTGGAGGAAGTTAGAAGAAGATGCAATTGATGAAATGGTACAACGAACCCTCAGAATGGCATGAGGATAATAATGTAATCCACGTTATCGCAGGTGCAAAGACCGACTTTTGGCGTCAAACCCATTACGGCTTCATCCGAGATGACGGCAACTTTTACTATCGCGAAGTGTCAGGCAATTTTACTGCTGAGGTGAAAATTACAGGTCACTACCGCTCACTTTACGACCAGGCGGGGCTGATGGTTCGAGAGAATGAGAATACTTGGCTCAAGTGTGGCATTGAGTTTGTCGAGGAAGTGCAAAATGTTAGCACAGTCGTCACGCGAAACTATTCAGACTGGTCTACGTGCCACTCTCTACGTCGCCTGTTTCCCTGTGGCTACGGGTACAACGCCGAGCCGAAACAGTGGAAGTGCAATACTCATTGAATGGACAAGACTACTGGATGATGCGACTGGCGTATCTGACCGAAGCGCCCAGCATTCAAGTTGGGTTGATGTGTGCCGCTCCTCAAGGTGAGGGGTTTTCAGTTGAATTTGAAGGGTTTAAGCTCTTATCGGCTTGACCCGGAATAAAGGCAGTTTTTCCTCTTGCTGCTAGCAAAAGCTAACCTATTTAGGCGTTCAGATACCCGACTTCTCTAAGAAGTCGAGTATCTCGGCTTCACGAATCATTTAGGACTGGTATATTGCCTTTAACTTCTTACTAATGGCAAGCAACTGAAATGCTACAAACACTGGCAACAGGAGAAGCATAGCAGTTAACCTGTGGACATCCTCTCGTACTGACTGACTTATATACCCCCATGACAGGATTTGAACCTTTAATCGCCCAAGCTGTCAGTGGCGTAGCCGTTCCAGTTTTCCAATCTATATGGGCAGGTGGAGGTAAGATTTTAGATCGGTTTGGCAAAGCCCTGGATGGAAAAAAAGTTAAGCAGGCGATTGATGCTGCATCTAGGCAATATGCTCAGAACTACACCGAACGCCACGCCATTCTGAAAGTTCTAGGAATGCGTGAACCAGTGTCCTTGGAATCGGTTTATACTGCCGTTCAATTTTTGGATAACAGGGCTATCCGTAGTTTCGAGTCAGTGGAAACGCTTGAACAAGTTTACCGCCAAGCCAAACAACGCAGTTTTCAGCCTGAAAATTACCAGAAGCAAGAGGGACTCAAAGTTGCTAATGAAAAGCAATATTTAATGGTATTAGGGGGGCCGGGTGCTGGAAAATCTACCTTTTTGCGGCGGATGGGATTGGAAGCGCTGAAGGGGAAGAAAGGGAATTTGAAGCACGCTTGTATTCCTGTCTTTATCGAACTCAAAAAGTTCAACACGGGCGAGATTAATATCGAGAAGGAAATTGCAGAAGAGTTTCGTATCTGTGGCTTTCCTTCGCATGAGGAATTTACAGCCAAGGCATTGGAACAAGGCAAGCTGCTAATTTTGCTGGATGGACTGGATGAAGTGCCAACTGAGCGGATGAATGAGGCAATTCGGCAAATTCAGAATTTTGTCGATTTACATGACCAGAATCGCTTTATTACATCCTGTCGGGTTGCGGCTTATCGCCACAATTTTCGCCGCTTTACCGATGTGGCAATGGCGGATTTTGATGATGCTCAGATTGAGCAATTTATTACTAATTGGTTCAGGCGCGAACCCCAGACGGGTTAAGATTGCTGGAAAAAGCTGAATAACGATGAACACAGGTCTGCTAAGGAATTGACCCAAACGCCATTGTTGCTCACTTTGGTGTGTTTGCTCTATCAGCGCTCTCGTAAATTCCCGACGAACCGAGCCACACTTTATGAGA
>DATNQP010000527.1:0-3320 GCA_036703965.1 Leptolyngbyaceae cyanobacterium | reverse complement strand
AGTGCCAAGATACGAGTTAGCCAGATAAAACCCCGATCCAGTGCCTTTTCGGTACCAGAACGAGGTTGGAACTCTGATTGAACACTATTAGAAGCTTTTGTGGTCATGAGTGACTTTACCGAACAGACCGATAGATAAGGTAGGAGCGAACATTAACCAGTAGTCAGCCCTAACACTACTGTAACTTGAGAGCAACCCGGCAAGCCGTGCAGCACCCGACGCAGGAAGTGATAGGTTGGTGCTATTGACTAACACTAATTTTGTAGTCTGGGCTGATTTGATCGGCAGCAGCAGCAACTTTCTCAGCAACAGTTTTGGGCAGAGGAACATACCCTAACTCTGAGCTAACTTTTTGACCTTCCGTCAAGCCATACTCAATCATGCCTTCTATCGCTTTTGCTTTTTCTGGATCGGAATACTTCTTATGAGCCATTATCCAGCTGTAGGTCACGATGGGATAGGCTTCGTCCCCTTCTGGATCAGTAATGAAAGCCCGGAAATTTTCAGGTAGTTCTACAGCTTCAAGGGTTTTCGACGCCGATTGGTCGTTAGGTGCAACAAATTTGCCCGCTTTGTTTTCTAGGGAGGCAAACTTTAGGTTATTGTTTTTGGCGTAGCCGTACTCAACGTAACCAATCGCACCTGGAGTCTGTTGAATTTGGGCGGTGACTCCTTCATTTCCCTTAGCACCAACCCCATTGGGCCATTGTACAGTCTTACCTTCTCCAACTTTACTTTTCCAGTCTGGACTGATGGCACTGAGGTGTTTTGTGAAGACGCCTGTAGTACCACTGCCATCAGAACGGTGAACTATGGTAATGTTCTGGTCTGGTAGTTTGAGGTCTGCATTGGCCGCGGCAATCTTGGGGTCATTCCACTTTTTGATGTTACCCAGCAAGATATCTGTATAAACTTGCCGAGGTAGCTTCAGTTCACCTTGTACATCTGGGAGGTTGTAGGCGAGTACAATGCTACCTGCCGTCATTGGCAACAAGAGAACTCCACCTTTGTCGTCTCCTACTTTGGCGATTTCTTCATCCTTCATCGCGGTATCGCTAGCACCAAAGTCTACAGTGCCAGCTGTAAATTGTTCAACTCCAGCGCCACTACCTACTGATTGGTAATTGATTTGAACTTTGGGATATTTACTGTTGAGGTCTTGAAACCAACGCTGGTATAACGGTGCTGGAAAGGATGCACCAGCGCCGACTAGGGCTACGTCCTGCTTGAGGGCAAGTTTATCTGAACCAGCATTATTGGAAGAAGCCCCAGGAGAAGAACCGCTATCGCCGCTATTGGCTGTATTATTGTTATCTGGAGCTTGCGATCCACCACAAGCTGCTAGGCTGGCTGTCAGTGCGATCGCAGAAACTGAAGCAACCAGACGAGTTGGATTGATTAGCTTGATACGAAAAAGCATCGTTATCTAATTTTTATTACTTCTATCAGGGAACCCTATAGAAGAATAGCGCTTAGACGTAAAGAGAAGATTAAGAAGCCTGACACTAGCCCACTTAGTTTAGCTGAAGGTACATGCTGGGCTTTCCTTAGACTTGCGGAAGAAACTAGCTCAACTAGTTTTTTCTCTATCTAAGCTAGACTACTTAAATCCTTAAAGCATTTCAGTATATTTCAATACTTTTATCGGCGATCAAGGCACTCACAAGTGAAAGTAGTGTAGTCATACCATTTCACTCAATGCTAGCTACAAAGGTACGACGGTAATAGGCAATGGGAAACCCTACTCCAATTACCCATTACCTATTAGCCATCACCAATTGCCAGCCAATCATGGGTATCACACTTAAAGCGAAATGCTATCAGATATTGTGCTGGAACGACAAACTGGGGTAAATTCGGACAGTGATTGAGAAATCGCGAAATGCAATTAGAGGGTCAAGCGTGGTTCAAGCGCCATTATTAACGTCCTGCAATCCAGCAAAGGCAGATTCCCCCAGTGAGTCTGAAATATCAGTGCGAGAATGGGTCAACCAAATCGCCGATCGCGTTATTGCAGGCGATCGCCTTAATCGAGAGGAAGCCCTAGCCCTAACTCAGATTGAAGGGAAAGACAATATTTTGCTGTTGTGCGAAGCAGCTGACCGGGTTCGTCAAGCCTGCTGTGGCAATACGGTAGATTTGTGTAGCATTGTCAACGTTAAATCAGGCAACTGCTCAGAAAACTGTGGCTTCTGCGCCCAGTCAGCCCATCATCCCGGTAAAGATTCGCCAATCTATGGTCTAAAGCCCCAGGAAGAAATTATGGCTCAGGCAAAAGCTGCTGAGTCAGCAGGGGCAAAACGCTTTTGCTTGGTGAGTCAAGGACGAGGCCCCAAGTACAGCAGCCCCAAATCAACAGAGTTTGAAGAAATTCTGGATACAGTACGGCAGATTATTGCAGAAACGGGGATTAAGCCTTGTTGCGCCCTAGGAGAGGTGACGCCAGAACAGGCGACCGCCCTAAAAGAAGCGGGAGTGACGCGCTATAACCATAATTTGGAGGCGTCGGAGAACTTTTTCCCAGAGATTGTCACAACTCATAGCTGGCGCGATCGCGTCCAAACTATCAAAAACTTAAAAGCGGCTGGAATCCAAGCCTGTACAGGCGGCATTCTAGGACTGGGTGAAAGCTGGGAAGATCGAGTTGATTTAGCCCTAGCGCTGCGTGAGTTAGAAGTGGAATCTGTGCCGCTGAACCTGCTCAATCCTCGACCCGGAACCCCATTGGGAGAACAGCCTAAACTAGATGCTTATGAGGCACTAAAAGCGATCGCTATTTTCCGGCTCATCCTGCCAGAGCAAATCCTTCGCTATGCCGGGGGACGAGAAGCTATTATGGGGGAACTCCAAGCTGTGGGACTAAAATCTGGCATGAATGCCATGCTGATTGGACACTACCTCACCACAATGGGACAACCGCCAGAGCAAGACCATGCAATGCTCGAATCCTTGGGGTTAAAAGGTGGCGAAGCCCCAATTCCCGGAGAATACCACTCCCATCAAGTCTAGGGTGCTAGGCATTTAAGAAGAGAGAGGGAAGGACACAAATAACACCGAGACGGAGACATTTTGATAGTGAGGCAGTAGCGATGCCCAAGAGCCTTAGAACTCTCCCTATCAAAACTTCTTTCCCTGTTCCATCTTTATCTGTATGATTACGTTTTACCTTTTCTGCTCCGACGCCCCAACTGACTGTGTCTGTTCCCAATGAACTTCTGTGGGCATTAATTGGCTTACTGCTGACAATCGGTGGCACTTTTTTGGAAGCATTCGTTACTAATCCTCCCTGGAGTTGGTCAGGGCAAGGCATCCATACGATA
>DATNQP010000526.1:0-6547 GCA_036703965.1 Leptolyngbyaceae cyanobacterium | reverse complement strand
ACCACACAGCTGGTAGAGAGTTGACCTTACTCGTTGCTGATAGCGACGGTACAGCTGGCGGAAACTTTGCTGGTTGCCCTGTTGGCACTGCAACACCAAATCGCTGTCGGCTTCGGGTTGGTTAGCAGCAGGGTCATTATTTGACGCCTTGGCAGGTATTACTGACACCTGTGGGTTCTCCCTCACCGTTTGTTTTCTTGATTGTTTAGACTCAGCAGGTTGAAGAAAGGTTCAAAAAGCAAGAGAAGGAGTTTCCTACTCCCTTCCCGCTATAGGATTAGGTAAAGCGGGGAAAGAGCCAGGAATCGAAATCAAGCCTTGAAGCTAAGAGCTTTTGACGCTCAACAGTGGCAGAAGTTGTACTAAGGTAACTAAAGAGGATAGGACAGCCTTTACAACTCGCAAATGGCAAAAGATATCTTCCACAAACAGGTCAAAAGCGCACTGATGAAAGATGGATGGACAATTACCCACGATCCATTCACGCTTCGTATTAAGGAGGAGATTCGACAATGGATAAAATTCAGCATTACCGACAATTGATCCAGCAAATTCTCAAAGACCACGCCAAAATTAGCTCCAATAAAGGTAATGTAGAAGCTCAACTAATCTTCGATACTGAACACGACCATTACCAACTAGCCTATGTCGGATGGGATAGCGATCAGCGCATCTTTGGACCAGTCATGCACTTTGATATCAAGAACGGTAAAATCTGGATTCAATACAACGGCACTGAAGAACGAGTAGGTGAAACGTTGATGAAATTAGGTGTCCCCCCTTCAGATATCGTGATTGGCTTTCATTCAGCCTTTAAGCGCCAGTTCACAGCCTATGCCATTGGGTAACACCAATTTCCTTTATCGTTAATAATAAAATTCAGTTCGATCGGTTCTGGATAAAATCCTTAAGTATTGCCTCAGCCTTGGGTGGAAGCTCAGTCACTAAGCGAATGGGAAAAGCATTTGTAGAGGCAAACTGGGCATACTCTGGCGTGAGAAAGATGGCGGAGTTGGCAGAGTCTTGAGTTAGTTGTGCTGCCATTGCTAACGCGATCGCTTTAATATAGTTGCGAGCATCAACCGCTTGGTCGCCGACTATTTCACCGCCTGTGTAAAGCGTATCCGGTTGACCCAGCTGATCTAGTGTCGTGCTAGGGTCTTTGAAACTCAGATGAGTAGCGCCAACGAACCCAACAAGCCATTTGGGTTGTGGCATTTGAGCAAAGCCAATAATCTGTTCGCTTAAAGCTGGAGCCGTTTTATCAGCTGAAGCACCCGCAATTAAAGTAGGAACAGCGACCTTACTAAAGCCCGTTTCGCCAAATATTAGAGAGGTTATTGGAGAAAGAGCGATCGCGGCTTTTATCCTTGGATCACGCAGTTGGTAGCGGTCTTCTGGAAGACCCTTAGCAAAACACTGGGCAGTTTCCCCAAGACTAAATGTGAGTACATTCCCAGGACAACGCTGTTTTAATTGAGTGAGTTGCAACTGTGCGCCAGCAATGGATAAAGCCGTAGTCCCGCCGAGAGAATACCCCACCACAAGAACATTCTCCGGTGCTAGTTTCCCCTGAAGTGGTTCTGTTGTTTGGTTGAGCGTCTTGAGTTGGTCGAGGACAAAACTGATATCCTTGGGGCGATTTAAAAACTCCTCGGCTTCCAGGAGTGGTCCCTTGAGCTTTAGTGCATTTCTTAAATGAGTCGCGTTACTAGCTGGGTGTTCTAGAGCCGCGACAACATAGCCATGAGATGCCAGATGCTCTGCCAGATAACGCATATCTGTGCGAACCGAAGCCAGTCCGTGGGAGAAGACGATGATGGGTTTGGCAGGAGATGCGTCTGTTGACCAGTAAACATCAACGGGAATTTCACGGCGGCGCTCCTGATCATTCAGCTTTAAATTCAGCACCTGCACAGAGGAGGTTCCCGGTTGGGTAGGGTCAAAGGGTAAATTAATCTGCGGGCGTGTGGGCGCGAGTTGGGGAGCGATCGCTGCCATAAACGCCTGAGTTTGCCAAAAAGCGCCATTAAAATTTCCTACAACTTTAAAGGCTTGATTTAAATCAACATCGAGGCGTGGATTGGGATAAGCTTCAATAAAACTGATCAGAGACAGTCCTTCCGGTGCCCTAGCTCCCAGAATCAGACCCGTTTTCACCGCTTGCATCCCAACTTTATCCCGTCGAGGTGTTACGGTAGCTAGGGTAGAAGACAGCTCATTCCCAAATTCGGTATTGAGGAAGTTACGAGCTGCCACCACGTTAATGTTAAATTTTTCCTTCAGTGCGGTCTGCAATTGACTGCGTTGTTTAGAAGTCAAAAGACGTGTCGCCTCTTCGAGGCTTGGTGTAGCGGTCCCGGTTTCAGTAAAGGTTTTGAGGTCAGCCAGTGCAATTGATTTGGTCAAAGAGCCACGACGAACCACAATGGTTTGAGCGGCTTGTGAGCTGGTTACGCCGTTGAGGCAAAAAAAGGCGGTAAGTGTTAGCAAAGCCGCTCCAGAGGAGCTAGCTATACCAAAGGGTTTCGCTCCAATTACACTCATCGTTCTTCCCCCGTGGAGACTCCCGCTAGACCCGTAGGGTCTAGCCGTGAGAGGAAACTGGGGATATTTTACGGGACTCGATGTCCCTAAAATATCCAAATACCCCTTAAATTTTTCAACAGCAACTACAAAGACGTCACTGTACAAGGTTAGCCTACCGTTATTTTATGATTACTGGGGCGCTAGGATTCGAACCTAGGAATGGCGGGACCAAAACCCGCTGCCTTACCACTTGGCTACGCCCCATCGCTTTCACCTTGCCTATGGTAACAGTTATGACTAGCGAAGTGTCAAGCACTTTTTGGAGATTGGGGATGGGGAATTGGGGATTGGGGATTGGGGAGAGTAACCTTAACGGAGTTAAGGTTGCTACCGATAGCCTCTTCCCAGTCCCCAGTCCGACATTACGCCGGGTAAATTCGCAAGCGCCGATTGGGTTCATCACCAAAACTATCGGATTTCAGGCGATAGTGTTCCACTAGCTCGTGCTGCATCTTACGCACTTTTGGCGATCGCGGTAGTAATTCCACGGGTTGTCCTTTGGGAATCACAATTTGCTCAACCGCAAGGCGGGCTTCCTCTAGCGCTTCAATTTCATCTTCACTACCGTTTTCGGTAAATAACCGCAAGTCAGCCTCATCCGGCGTACCGGGGTCATCCATGTCCAACAGATGCCTCAGGGCGCGGGTAATCTGAGGGATGGTGCTGGCTTTAAGGGCGTGAATGGGTACCTGACGAGCTTTGGCAATTGACCGTAGCTTGCCGTGATTCTTGACATGCGATCGCAAGCCCAATACGGCATCTGCACTATCCATGTCTTTTGTCAAGACCACCGGTAAGTTTAGTACCCGGATAACTTGCTCCAGTTGATGGCGACTGACGCCGTAAGGATAAACATGTAACGGCAAATCCTCCCCATTGGGTCCGGGTGTTCGACCACCACCACTAAACACATCTTGCTGCTGCCAGGATTTATCGAGCAGCTGCTCAAAGTATCGGCTTTCAGAATTCCGCTCTGCTGGCTGACGCCCCAGTGGCTTCATCTGCCCAGATGACCGCCAGCCAGTCGGTTTTATCAAGTTAGAGGATAGTCCACTTCTATCGGGTGGCGTTGCTACTGGTGCGCTGGGAAATTCGCGGGTAATCGTCACATTGCCGGTTTCAGTCACCATCCTCACTTGCGGATTTGGCTGACGCCCTCGCAGCAAATCATCAACAGTGTCCGAGACACTCTCATGTACCACCCAACGTTGTCGCTCCAGCATTTCTACCGCAATTTCAAACGTTGGAGGTGCCTTACGCTCCAAAACCGTTTTTTGAGAGCCTCGGCGTCTTGCTTCGTCATCTCCCAAAGTCACCGCCTGGATACCACCAACCAAATCCGAGAGGGTGGGGTTTTTAATCAGGTTTTCAATTTGATTGCCGTGGGCAGTTCCTACTAACTGCACACCTCGCTCAGCAATGGTACGGGCAGCTAGCGCTTCCAGTTCTGTCCCAATTTCATCAATAACGATGACCTCTGGCATATGGTTTTCCACAGCCTCAATCATCACCTGATGCTGAAGTTCTGGGCGGGCGACTTGCATGCGTCTGGCTCTCCCAATGGCTGGGTGGGGAATGTCACCGTCACCCGCAATTTCGTTAGAGGTGTCGATAATCACAACTCGTTTGTTTAAATCATCTGCCAAGACTCTGGCAATTTCCCGTAAGGCAGTTGTTTTGCCAACACCAGGGCGTCCTAGCATCAAAATTGATTTACCCGTTTCCACTAGGTCGCGAATCATGCCGATGGTACCAAACACCGCTCGACCGACACGACACGTTAAACCAATAATTTCACCAGGGCGGTTACGAATGGCGCTAATCCGGTGCAAGGTTCGCTCAATTCCGGCACGGTTGTCACCGCTAAAGTGTCCCACTCGCTCAACGCAATGACTCAACTGTTCCTGAGTTACCGGTGTCTGAGAAAGGTACTCCGCCTTACCAGGGAAGCGCACCTCTGGAAAGCGACCAAGATCCATCACCACCTCAATCAAAGTGTCTCGCTGTGGGTGTTTCTCTATTGATGAGCGAATCTCTTCTGGCAAAATATCTAGCAACTTCTGGAGGTCGTCTGTAATTTGCATCCTGTTGGAAGTAAGGTTTTCGTCCACAACCGGCGATTCTTGATTAGATAACAATTGTTGATCAGAGGAATTGATACTGTTGGAATTCACCATATGCTCGTATCAAAGACAGCGATCGCTGCTCTTGTCGGTGGGTTTTGTGAAAATCTGGTTTTACTAAACTTTTTTGCTTAGTTAGGTATCGGTTGCGGCACTTTTCTAGATGACTTCAGTTGAGAAACAAGAGAATGAGCACTTTCCACAGCCTCCCAAAGCAAACCAGGTAACGTTTCCAATTGTCCAAGGGGCGGACAAGGACGCCATGCCAGATTGGCATCCGCTTCTTGCCCATTGAATTTTTCCAATTCATCTAGAATCGGTGATAGCAGGACACGGGCGTAACTACCATAAGCAATACCTGCAACATAGGATTGGGTAATGGGTAACGGGTAATGGGTGATGGAAGAAGACAAGGGAGTTTTTGCAAATCCTTCTTGTTCTCCTTGTCTTTCTAGTCCCCAATCCTTGAGTAACCCAGCTCCTTTGAGTTTGGCGACTGTGTGGTTATTGGTTCCACCCGCCAGCTGTACGTATCCAGGTAATCCAGCAGTTAGGACTTTTTGGGAGAGTTTTACCGCTGCACGAGTGGTACCAGTGCCAATGTCACCACTCATGGGACGACCATCGGTTTGCCACACTAAGGGGCAGGGTAGGGGCGTGATTAGTTCATGGAGTGTCCACAGGTAGTCAATTAGGTCATCGCCATCTGGACAGCTGATTGCTAGGAGTTTGAGCCGTTCTACCCAAGGTGCGATCGCACTCCAGAGTCGTTTAAAATCAGCGAAATGACCAACAGATGTGTGGATTTCCAAGGCGTCAACGCCAGCTGGCAGAATAAGTTCTGCGATCGCTTCCGGTGTCGATACATAGGAGCGGGTATAAATTAGCTGGCTGGGACAAACGGGCAGACATCGACCACAGCCATAGCAACGTTTATCGACCACTCCAGAGACGCCGTCACTAGCCTTCTGGAAGACAATTGCTTGTGCTGGGCAAATCTTTTCGCAAGGACGAGGACACTCAGCTGGACACAACTCCGGGTCAAATTCGGCTTTGCGAAAATGCGGGTCTTCCCCATCATTTAGGCTCACCATCAGCAACGGTCTGCTCCGGAATCCAAACCCTCGCGCTTGAGCTTCCTCACCTAGTTTACTGGCAACTTGTAAGGCGTCTTGAGCCGCCGCAATTACCGCCGGGTCAGCTGCGACATCAATGCAATCGGCACCAGCAAGAGCGTAAGCCAAGGTGAGATTTCGGACGGCAGGGAGGTGTTGGAAGCTCGCTCCGCAGATGAGCTTAAACCAGTGACCTTCCCTTAGGGAGTGAAAGGGATAGTACAGTTGAGTCACCCCTATATGCTAAATCTTTGCGAAAAAAATGGCAGATAAAATTTAAGGGCTTGCTCAAGGACAACGCTGAGTTGCGCGATCGCACTCTTGCTCCTTAAGCCTAAGCGATCGCCCATTTTTTTTGCCTAGGCTTACAGATATGGGGAGCGTATCCACGAGCAACCCTAAATCTAGTGGTTTAATCGTTACTGAGCTACCTTAAAAAACCGCGAGGACATTACGCCTTGCCTCTCATTAAGTTTTTTTACAGTTATTAACGACAACAGCGATATCAACCAATTCTTCAACCCCTAATCACTAATCGCGTTGACCAGCACTTCCGACAAGGTCATATCCGCCATGTCATCAATCGTGATGGTGTCACAGATGTCAAACTTCGCTCCAACGCCTTGCAACTGATCGTCTAAAGCCTTGAGGAACTGACTAGCGGTTGCATCATTACCCACTTGAATCATTGAAATTGCCAATTCTTCATCCCGTTCCATC
>DATNQP010000525.1:0-6461 GCA_036703965.1 Leptolyngbyaceae cyanobacterium | reverse complement strand
CGACGGGCGGGTGCTGGAAATGCTCAGCGAACATACCTGCCAGGGTTGGCTGGAAGGCTACTTACTAACAGGTCGTCATGGCTTTTTCTCCTGCTACGAGGCGTTTATTCACCTCGTTGACTCGATGTTCAACCAGCACGCCAAGTGGCTTGAGAGTTGCCGCCACATTCCCTGGCGCAGACCAATCGCCTCTCTCAACTACCTGCTGACCTCCCACGTTTGGCGGCAAGACCACAATGGCTTTAGCCATCAAGACCCCGGCTTTATCGACCATGTGGTCAACAAGAAGGCAAGTATTATCCGGGTTTACCTGCCGCCGGATGCCAACACCCTGCTGTCAGTAACCGACCACTGTCTACGTAGCCGCCACTATGTCAACGTTGTTGTTGCTGGAAAACAACCCGCGTTGCAGTTCCTGGATATGGATGCCGCTATCAAGCACTGCACCGCAGGTATCGGTATCTGGGAATGGGCAAGCAATGACCAGGAAGGTGAACCCGATGTAGTCATGGCTTGTTGTGGAGATGTTCCAACTCTGGAAACCCTGGCAGCAGTTGACTTGCTGCGCCAGCACTTCCCTCAGCTAAAGGTACGGTTCGTCAACGTGGTGGACTTGATGAAACTCCAACCAGAGAGCGAACATCCTCATGGTTTGAGGGATAAAGACTTTGACTCCATCTTTACACCCGATAAGCCTGTCATCTTTGCCTATCATGGCTACCCCTGGCTAATCCACCGCCTAACTTACCGCCGGACAAACCACAAAAACTTCCATGTCCGAGGTTATAAGGAAGAGGGAACGACAACCACGCCCTTTGACATGGTGGTGCGTAACGATATGGATCGCTTCCATCTGGTCATGGATGTAATCGATCGCGTGCCAGGACTTCAGTATAAAGGAGCGCACGTCAAACAGAAGCTCCACGACAAGCTAGTCGAACATGTGCATTACATCTCTAAGTACGGGGATGATCTGCCGGAGGTTCGCGATTGGAAGTGGCCTTACTCCGGGGTTTCTAATGGTCAAAAGCCAGATGAAACTAAATCAACCGATGCCGCAGATGAGGGAGGAACAGTGCGATCGGGCGCTCCTACTCCTGGGAATGGTAAGTAGTACTGGACTTTAGTTTCTAGTGCGAAACCCAGAAACGTCCAAAATCAATGACCCATCAAGTTTCTGATGGGTTATATCAAATCCGTTTGAATGCACACATTGTAGAGACGTTCCGGCGGAACGTCTCTACGACTAGAAAGGAAAAGGGGCTTCAAAGGCAATAGACTTCTTGCAAAAGTCGGTTTTTGCCACGTAATTGCAAGGCTTTCGGCTTCTGTTTTGGCATTTATGCAAGAGGTCTAATGAAATCCTTGTTCTCCTTGCAACTTTTGATCGAAGGTTACGGTTTCAGTACAGCCTATCTGTCGGGCGATCGCTCCAATTAGATAGTCCGAGAAATCAGCTCGTCCCTGCTTGGTGCGTTGTAATGCTTGGTAAACCACAGAACGGTTTTCTTGCTTAAAAGCCCGAACTTTGCACCATCATCTCCAAGGCGACGATGATTTTATCTTTGCCAAATTGATAAGGTCGTCCTCTAAGAACCCACACCACCTCACACGGGGTTTTTCTTGGAGCGTTGCAATCGCGTTCATCAACTCTCGAAACCAGCGATCAGCAAATAGGGGATTATGCTCTCGATACCATTGGTAGGCTTGCTCGATCTGAGCTTCAGCAATCGGAGTAATCTCAACCTGAAATGTCATACCTTTGGTGCATTTCCTGGATGAAATCCCCGATAGGGCGAGTTTGACCGCGCTCTAGTTCTTCAAAGCCTTGCTGAATGCCTGCAATCGTCTCCAACTGCTCGATCAGTTGGCGTAGTTTGGTGGGAGCGATTTTGCTGGGATCGAGAAAGGTGACGAGAACCTGAGTGCGATCGCTCACATCCTGCGGTAGCTCGGTGAGTTCAATTTGTCCATTCTGATAAATGCCTTCGACAGTTTTTAGCATAGGTGGTAATAGGGCTGTCAGTTCTTTCAATTCTACTGGTTCTCACCTGTGCTATCGGTTGCGATCTGCTTTGCTCTACTCGCTTCGCGATCGCGGGCATGGTATGAATGTTCAGCAAAAAGCAGATGTTGAGTTTCCTTCGTTAATCCAACCGACAAGATATGCGATCACACTTATTTCATCTAGGCATCATGTCGGATAGCCTGCCTATCATAGAGAAGACTCTCTTGAGATTGGATATAACTTCACTCTGGCATGATTGCCCCTAGCAAGTTTCAGCGCTATCTGCAAAGCATCTGTGACTGCTCCGACTACAAGCAGTGGTGGGCACATGGTGTTTTGACTGATACAGAGCGGGAGCAGTCAGAGCCGTTCGACTTCGATCTGCAAGTAAAGGAGGTAAAACCTCAGCAGGATAGAGGGACTTCATCTGAAAACCCTTCTACTCCCAATCCCCCATTGCCAGTAATCAAAGCGCTTCATCAGTATGTTGCTGGCACAAAACATGTCTTGTTAGTTGGACGACCAGGAGCAGGAAAAACAAAAACCCTGTTTCGATATTTGCTGGAATTGGCAAAGCAGGCGTTGGATGACCCGTCAGCCAAAATTCCAATTTTGGTTCGGCTAAAAGACTACAAAGTTCCATCAGATGAGTATTCTGGGATACTTCATCTAATTCGCAAGGACTTGAAAAGCTGGGGGCTTTTTCTGGAGCTTGAGCAGATCGAACGGTATCTTTTCCAGGAGCGAATATTCTTGTTGCTTGTGGACGGCTTGAATGAATTGTCCGCAAGTCAGGATGCACAGAAAGATCTCAGACAGTTCCGGGATAGCTGTCGTAAAGGACAAATTCCAATCGTCTTTGTAACGCGAGGTTTAGGATATCGGGATTTGGGAGTTGAAACGCAACTGGAGATTCAACCGATTTCACCCGCAGATAGACAGCGATTTCTTGAGGAGCGAGTATCACTAGGCAATCGGCAAAAGTTACAAGGATGGCTTGAGCGGGCGCGGCAATCAGACTATACACCTTTTGTGATGTGGATGCTGGCTACAGTCTGTCAACAAGTCAATTCATCTTCTCAATTAGAAAGCTTTAGTTTAGGAGAAGCCTTTCGAGAATTTGTGCGGCTCTACCAGGATAGGCTCTACGAGGAAGGAAGAGTATCGGATGACGACTGTGAGGAGTGGGCTTCTAGACTAGAGTATCTAGCGTCCGAAATGATGACAGACGAAAGACCCGAAAATGTTGTTATTCCCAGAGTAACTGCGATCGAAATTCTAGGGTCAGAAGCATTGTTGAATAATTTGATACGGCATCACCTCCTTGTGGAGCGCCGAGGCAAAGGTGAGATTGAATTCTGCCACCAATTGCTTCAGGAGTATTATGTGGCAGAATGGCTCCGTCGTAGACTGCCTGATTTTCTCAAAGATGAGAATAGTGGCAAAAGATTTCAATATGACTATCTCAACTACCTGAAATGGACAGAACCAATCGCAATCATGCTTGGGCTACCGGAGATAACCGAAAATCAGGCAATAAAAATAATAGAGCTAACGCTGGAATTGAATTTGATGTTGGGGGCAAGATTAGCAGGGGAGGTGAAGCTCCAGTTTCAGAAACAAACCATTGAATTAGTGAGTGCAACTAAATTATTTGATGAGGCAGAGGTTTCAGATTGGCTCAGACTTGAGCTTTTGGGAAGGACGCGCTCTGAGTTGGCATTGCCACAGCTACGACAATTTCTGAAAAACTCGAATCTGGATATCGCTCGAAAAGCTGCTGCTTGGATAGGTCTGTCTCAAGAAGATGCTGTATTAAAACTACGTGAGCTTTTTCGTGAACCTCCAAGTTTCCTTTACTCTTCCCTAGAGCCTAGAATTAATGATTTACAGGTGAAGCTTGATCCAAAATTTAGTGTAGAAGAATCACTAAAAATTTTAGAAAACAGCACAGATACAAATGGAATTAGCCAAGCATCTAAATTACTATTCAAGGCAGAAAATATAGAGGCTCCGTCTAAGCTTATTCAGAGATTAGACTGTGAGCAAGATGCACAAATTCATGAATATATTATCGATGCATTAGGATTGTTTGATACGGATGAAGCGGTATCAGCTTTAACAAGTCTGATCAAAAGCCCGGATTCATCTATTCGAGAGCAGGCTGCAAAAACTTTAATCAAACACGAGCGAGTCAGTGCCATAGATGAGCTGATTTCTCTTTTAGACAATCCGGATTGGAATATTAGATGGTGTGCGGCTCGTGTTTTAGGTAAGTTCCGTAGCAGTGCTGCTGTTTCAATTTTGTCAGAAGGCTTGTCAGGTCAACATAATCGAGGTATCCGAAGAACTGCGGTTGAAATACTCGGACTAATTGAGCATGATGAGGTAATTCCTCGACTGCTATCTTCGCTACAAGAAGATTCAGATTATGCTGTCCGCAGAAGTGCTGCAATTTCACTAGCTCAATTCAATCGGCAAGAAGCTATTTCAGAACTCCTCAAAGCCCTACGGCACTACTATCCTTCAGATGATTTCTATGCAACTGTTGAAATACCTTTCCAATTGAACGAGGATTATATAGTTTCTATTCATGGCATGACTCATGAAATGCTAAATCAGCTTGGAGATGATGAATCAATTCGATCGTGGATTTCTGAAGGTAATGCCATAAGTATCCGAGAGCAAGTAGCCGATGCATTAGGGAGATTCGATACTCAGGAGGTTGTCAACGGATTGTTCGAGTCATTACGCAAAGGTGTCAAAGCTGCGGCTGTCCCATTGGGTAAACTTGGAAAGCAAGAAGTAGTACCGGAGTTGATTGAATTGCTGAAAGGTTTCAGCCACATATCATCTAATAATAAAGTTATCGATACTCTCGTTTTTCTCGTTTCTCTAGGTAATTTTTCAATAGTTTCAGAACTGCTCTCGATTCTTGAAAATATTAATGACTATAAGCATACAGATTTCTATTTTAGGAACAGAGCAGCAATAGTCCTGGCAGAAATTGAAAACGAAGCGATGGCTAGCTATCTACCTGATTTGGTCAAACTACTTCCAACGGAAGTGGGAGAGCAAGCATCCTGGGCGATCGCTGGCATTCAAGCACGCTGCGGATTCTACAACTACGAAATTTATCAGCAAGCTCAGGAGGCAGAGAATTTAGGATTTGAAAATAATTTCATCAGAAATTTCTACGAAGATCTAGATAAAGTAATATATCGAATTCAAGAAAATCCGGAACTGCGCCAGAACGACCAAGAAGAGCGATTGACTATAGACATCGTGAATCAATTGTGTAGTTTAGGCTATGATGCAGCACATGAGACGAAAAATGGTGGTCATGTTGACATTTTCGTTAGGACAAGTGATTTTGTGTGGCTTGGAGAAGCCAAAATTTATAGGGGTAACAATTATTTATGGGAAGGGTTTCAACAACTCGTCACAAGATACTCAAGCGGTGATTCTAATCAAGCAAATGGTGGCTTATTAATTTATATCTTTAATGAAGATACAAGCTCAATTATGAAAAATTGGCAAAATTACTTACTTGAAAAGAGCTTGCCAGATTATAGTTTCAGACCTTGCGAAATGAGAAGCCTAGCTTTTATATCAACTCATAGACATGAAAGCTCAGGTCAAGCCTTTCATGTCAGACATATCCCAGTCATGCTGCATTTTGCTCCCAAAGATAAAAGTGGACGACGTAGAAAAGAATCACCTTAAACCCTAAAAACTCAATCGAAGGCTCACAATGCAAATCACGATTGAACTCCCTGACGACATCGCCAACCAACTGCAACTGCAACCCGCCAACATCCCCCGCCGAATTTTAGAACTCATCGCGGCTGACAACTATCGCCAAGGACGCATTGGAGCCGCCGAAGTCCGCCGAATGCTCAACTTCTCATCCCGTTGGGAAACCTACGAATTCCTCAAGCGTGAAAAAGCCTACTTACCCTACACTGAAGACGACCTGGAGCAGGATGCACAAGCCATTCGCAATGTTTTAGCCAAGGAATGATTATTGTCTCCAATACCTCCCCAATCAACTACCTAATCCTGATTGGTCACATCAACCTTTTGCCCGAACTGTTCGGGCAAATCATCATTCCCCAGGCAGTCTACAGCGAACTTTCCGATACATCTGCCCCCTCACCTGTCCAAACTTGGATTGCAACACCACCCGATTGGCTCAAAATTCAGCCTGTCAGTCAACCTTCAGATGCAATTCTCGATCTACTCGATCCTGGAGAACGTGCAGCCATCCTTCTAGCCCAAGAACTCAATGCTGATTTACTTTATTAGACGATATGAAGGCACGGCGCACTGCGACAGAAAGAGGATTTGCTATCACAGGCATCCTCGGAATTCTACATCAAGCAGTGACTATGAAACTGATCGATCTACCTGCTGCTGTCCAAAACCTTCAAAGTACATCCTTCTGGGCATC
>DATNQP010000524.1:0-3744 GCA_036703965.1 Leptolyngbyaceae cyanobacterium | reverse complement strand
AAAACAGGTCAGAGTGTTTATCAACTTAAGCATGGACTGCTTTCAAACTATTTAATTGCTCAACTCAAGCGTCCAGTGTTAGTCATGTCCTTAGCCTAATTCTGGAGATGCGATCGCATGTGACAGTTGCGTAAGTCCTGATTGCTATATTACTTAACCGCTTCATCGTCAAGCTTTCTCGGACGCTATCAAGCAATGGAAACCGCAGGGAGTGCTACCCGTTCTCTGCCTGGATGATTTTGAGAGTCTTTTGAAAGGGACTGAGGAATTCGATAACGGATTTTACGACAATTTGCGATCGCTCATGAACGACAACGCCTTGATGCTGGTGGTAGCGTCCCGTAAAGAAGTGAGTGTTTACGCGAGTGAGCATCGGTTTGTCTATGCTTGTTTTTCAACCTGGGTCAGGTTCTCAAGAAATCCTGTAGAGACGTTCCGGCGGAACGTCTCTACGATGTGTGCATTCAAACGGATTTGATACGACAAACTGCCGATCCATTGAATCTTCATCGATAAATAGCCGAATCAGACTCATGCCAGTCGTCTCCACTCTCTTATGTGAGTTACAGATAGCGACCCTCTGGGTAATCTATTTAGAGGAGGTATTCCTTGCTATGCAGCCATGTTGTATAGGACATATGCTAAGGAGATGGTTCCCTGATGGAATGGAAAGCGTGGTCTAGTCTTCCACTAACGCAACGCGAACGATTACCCACTAAACCAGGCATCTACGTGGTTGTGGACGCAGAAGAACAAGTCTGGTATGTTGGGCAGTCCGTAAACCTCAACGCCAGATGGAAAGCTAGAGGACACCACAGATATCAACAATTAAGCCGCACAAACAATAAACGGTTATACAAGATTCACTGGCAATTCTTTCCATCCGAGCAACTTAACGAAAAAGAGCAGCTATACATTGACCTGTTCAAACCCCACCTTAACTACAGCCGGGTCAAAACGTATGCTAGGAAGGCTACACAACCAAATGAGGAGATCAGCCGTCTTCTCAAAGTTCTAAACAAGAAGACTATGCTATTCCCTGATGTGAGATCTGTAGTTCTCGGATACTACACAGAAATAGATGAAGATGAAGAGGGAAAGCTGAAAGAGTATACCTGCGTCGTTACAGTCGTCAACGTCAATGACCATGACGGACTTATCCTCAACTCGTACAGCAAGTCACACAGCAAAAAGGGAAAGAACCTTAAGGGCTGCTGGTATATCTACGAGAGCAAGTGCGGAAGCGATGACCCTGACATAAAGCCTGCGCTTATTCCTGTCTTTGTGCTAGGAGACGTGGTTTACGAATTTGTGTGTTACCCCGGTTTGATTGAGATGTTGGCGCAGAAAATATCAAACCTCTACAACCTAGAGATTGCAAGACAGTCTGTTCTGGCTTTGAGAGATACAGATATCCTTCCTTCGTTAATCTTCACCGAGGGGCCTTTCACAGTTAGAAGAGAAGCTTATCTACACTACCGAGCCGCAGCTCTCCGACCTATTATGGAGTTGTTGTCAGAAATTTCGAGTGCCTAACTCTTATTAGACTGACTTTTTCTGTTGCACGGGATGTCGAGACGGTTATTCCCACCGTGCTAGAGCGAGGCGGCGAGTATTTCCGAGAATTGTGGAAAAGTCTGAGCGATCGCGATCGCAATCTCCTCCAGAGTCTAGTCCAAGGGGAAACTCCCACAGCGCAAGACAAAGCCGTGTTGCGAAAACTGGAGCGCAAAGAGATTTTGCAGAAAACAGAATCCGGCTACAGCTTCCAAGTGCCTTTAGTCCAGAACTATGTCGAACAAGTGATAGAAGAGGAAGACTGAGCGATCGCTCATGAACGACAACACCTTGATGTTGATGGTAGCTTCCTACAAAGAACTGAGTAGGCTGATTGCCTCACCCGACCTGTCGTAACGTATTGTGTAGCTTGAAATTCCGACAATTGACTTACTGAGTATATAGGCGTAATGCTAGAGAGCTTGCCATGAAGTGCCAAGTAGAAATGTAAAGTTCTAATTTTACTTTTGGGTCAGACAGTTATCCTTTTTTATATTTAGTCTATATAAAGATAAAGCTAATAAAGTTAATGAGCAACTATCCAGACTTTAGCAGCTACGGCTATCAGATTAAACGTTCCTTAGGACAAAATCGCCAAGGTGGTCGCTTCACCTACCTGGCGACTAATACCAAGACTCAGCAGTCTGTGGTGATTAAACAATTTCAGTTTGCCCAAGCTGGAGCCAACTGGGGAGAATATGACGCTTATGAGTCAGAAATTAAATTGCTACAGCAGCTCAATCATTCCAGTATCCCCCGCTACCTAAATTCCTTTGAAACTCCAACAGGCTTTTGCTTAGTTCAGGAATATATAAAAGCTTCCTCCCTCGCTCAACCACGTCATTTTACGCCAGAGGAAATTAAGCAAATTGCCATGGCTGTTCTAGAGATTTTGGTATATCTGCAACGGCAACGATCCACTGTGATTCATCGGGATATTAAACCCGAAAATATCTTGGTTGACCGTTCTCGACAGATAAAGGTTTATTTGGTAGATTTTGGCTTTGCCAGGATGGGAGGTGGAGATGTAGGTGCCAGCAGTGTGGTCAAAGGCACTTTGGGATTTATGCCACCGGAGCAGCTATTTAATCGTCAGCTAACTAAAGCCTCCGACCTCTATAGTTTGGGTGCGACACTCATTTGCTTGTTGACTAAGACAAAATCAACAGAAATTGGCAATTTGATTGATAAAGATTATCGCATCAACTTTAAGCCTCTAGTCCCCAAGCTGAGTCGGCAGTTTATTGACTGGCTCTCAAAAATGACAGCCCCCAGTCTCCAAGAGCGCTATCCCAACGCTGTTGCTGCCCTAACAGCCCTGAAACCTATTGAGGTTGTAGACAGTGACCCAATCCAAAAACTACTCATCCATCTTAGAAAACTTGGGGACAGTTTCTCGGATGCTGTTTTAAACACAGGACAATCCAGTGATGTTGCCGAACGTGGCACAATCCCAAAATTAATCGCCCATCTTAGAGAACATGGCGTCAGTTTCTATAAAGTTGCTACTCAAACCCCAAAAGCCAGAAAGCAAACCCTAGTGATTGGAACTACTCTGATTGTTGTTGGAATAAGCATCACTTCTTATTGGCAGAACCGTCATGTGAGGCAGTTGCTGAACACCCGAAAGTGTGTAGCCTGCGATCTCCAAAACGCCAACTTAAGGGATGCCTATCTGGAGGAGGTTGATTTGAGGGGAGCTAACTTGAAAAAAGCTAACCTGGAAGGTGCCTTTCTAAAGAGTGCCAAGCTGAATGGAGCTAAGCTCGTAGGAGCCAAGCTGAATGGAGCCAACCTGGCATCTACCAGGTTGGAGTGGACTCGCCTGGAGAATGCCAACCTGGCAGGTGCTAACCTTGAAAGCACTATCTTAGTAGGTGTAAATCTGGCAGGTGCTGACCTGAGAGGTGTCACCCTAAAATATGCCGTTCTGGCTAATGTCAACCTGGAAGGGGCCAACCTAGAAGGTGCTAACTTGGAAAGTATTAGCTTCCAAAGAGCTTTTAACCTGAGAAGAGCCAACCTGAAAAATGCCAATCTAGAACGTGCCGGTACCTATTTAGGAAGAAACAACCTAGAAGGTGATGATCTGAGCGATTTTGATCTAGAAAAAGCCAACTTAAAAGGTGCTAATCTGGCAGGTGCCGCACTACCAGCTATCAACTTGAGAGGAGCCAACCTGGAAGG
>DATNQP010000523.1:0-4479 GCA_036703965.1 Leptolyngbyaceae cyanobacterium | reverse complement strand
TAATTGCAATTATTGCCTTGGTGAACCTGGGCTTAGTGTTTTTTGACCTGAGCTATGTACCCTGGCGCGATTTCTACCTGCGAGAAATTCCGAGTTTGACCCAGATTTACGATCCAATTAAGGGTATTGAACCCCATCGAGAGACACAAAACTATCTTAATAAAGTCAACGAACTTGAAGCACAGCTGACAGAGACAGGGCTAGAGTCGCCACAGACAGAAGAGTTGATCGATGAATTAGATCACCTCAGTAACCAAATGATTGAGGATAATCCCTTTGCACTGGCAAATAAAAGCGGCACTTTAGAAAAGATTAAAAACCAGATACGCGATCGCGTTGGTGAAGAGTCTGCCCATAAAGCCTTTGAGCAGTTCTGGAGTCAAGCTCATCTCTCTCAAGCCGGTTGGCAGCAAGAAATCAACTTTTTTAATACAGAGACTCGTCCCCTGATTCAAACTAACTACTATCGCCGTCTAGGGACAAATGGCAAATTTATTAATTACTTCTGGCAGATTGACTTACTGTTTGTTATCTTGTTCGGTCTAGAATTTTTGGTTCGTACCTTCTCAATCAGTCGTCAGAATCCAAGATTAAACTGGTTGGAAGCTATGCTAAGGCGCTGGTACGACCTATTCCTGCTGCTACCCTTGTGGCGGTGGCTGCGAGTGATTTCAGTGACGATTCGCCTCTATCAAGCTGAGTTACTGAATCTTGAACCTGTAAGGAGGCAAATTAAGTATGACTTTATTGCTAATTTTGCTGAGGAACTCACTCAAATTGTCGGTATCCGGATGATTGACCAAGCTCAGGAGCAGGTTCAGCGGGGTGATATAGTACGCTGGCTGTTTCAGCCTCAGGCTCGCCGCCCTTACATTAATATCAATAACACGGATGAAGTGAAAGCGATCGCGACTCGCCTGCTCCACCTCAGTGTCTATGACGTTCTCCCCAAAGTCCAGCCGGATATCGAAGTTTTACTCCACCATAGTATTGAAACGATTCTCAACCAATCCCCTGTCTACCAACAACTTCAGAATGTACCAGGTCTGAGTCAATTACCGACTGAATTGACCCAGAAGTTGGTTACAGATATCTCCCATACAACCTACAGCACCCTGACAACTTTGCTAGAAGACCCTGTAGTGGCACAACACTCTAACCGTCTTGTCCAAAACTTTAGTAAAGCCTTACAGGTAGAAGTACAAAAAAAGCAGAACCTTCAGGAAATTCAAGCATTACTCGTGGATCTGCTAGAGGAAATCAAAATTAACTACGTCAAGGGCATAGCCGAAGGAGGATTTGAAAAAATATTGGAGGAAGCTGAACAACTCCATCAAATCGTTCGTCATTGACACTCCCAGCAATGTTTACGAAGAAGAAGTAAAGGTGTCAGTCGTAGTAGGCGAGTTCATTCTGAACTCCTGAACTTCTGGATTCTGAACTCCTTATTAAGATTCTCTTTACCAAGACGTGCTACAAAGGGGAGATAACTCAGGTATAATGCCTAACTTGCGATCACAACTTCTGCCTATGCACTCCCTTACCCTTGACCGTAATCCCTGTGTCTTACTCGTAGAAACAGACGAATCCTTGGCTGAACGACTGAGCCTAGATTTGACAGAAGCAGGTTACCATACTGTTGTTGCCCCTGATGCAAACAGTGCTTGGCATCAAGCCTGTGAACTTCAGCCTGCTATGGTAGTTGTAGATAGAGCGCTCTCAGGAGAATCGGGACTGAGGTTGTGTACTCAGCTCAGAAGAGCAGGCTCTCGCGTACCAGTCCTCCTGTTAATGGCTCGTGAAACAGTTGACGATCGAGTAGCTTGTTTAGAGGCTGGAGCCGATGATTATTTCCTGAAACCCTATCGTAGCGAACCATTTTTGCAGATGGTGCGCCTTTATCTGGAGCCAGAAACAGGCGTTCCAGAGCAGCTAAGGTTTGGAGAACTGGTTTTGGACCTGACAACGCGTAGAGCTATGCGCAGTGGACGGACGATTGACCTGACAATGAAGGAGTTTGAACTACTTAAGTATCTGATGACCCATCCTCGTGAAGTATTAACCCGCGAACAAATTTTGGAAAACGTTTGGGGTTACGACTTTATGGGAGAGTCGAATGTAATTGAAGTCTATATTCGCTACTTACGTCTCAAGATTGAAGATGAAGGCGAAAAGCGTTTGATTCAGACTGTGCGGGGCGTCGGTTACGTATTGCGTGAGGCTTAGACAGTGGGGGTTCTTTTGAGCTTGGCATCTGTTATGAAGTGTCGAATCAGTTTATTAGGAATAACCCTGAGTATTTTACTGATGGGTTGTGCGCTGTCGGTGCCAGCTAAAGTGACAGAGGGGACGCCTTTGAAGTCAGGGGAACCGCTGCCACCTCCCCCTTTAGTCTCATCCTCACCTACGAACTCAGGTCAAATGCTACCAATTTCTGCTTTAGCCGAGATAGGGGGTCAGCGGATAATGCTGGAAGTAGCACAGACGCCTCAACAGCAGCAAATGGGGTTAATGTATCGAACCTCTCTGGCTGCTGACCGGGGGATGTTGTTTCCCTTTGAACCGCCGCAACCCGTCAGCTTTTGGATGAAGAATACGAAAATCCCTCTTGATATGGTTTTTCTGCGGGATGGGCAAGTCAAGGCGATCAAAGTGAATGTTCCACCCTGTACCACAACTCCCTGCCCAAGCTATGGGCCAGAGTCAGAGACATTGATTGACCAAGTCATTGAACTTCGAGCAGGACGGGCGGCTGAACTGGGTCTGAAAGTAGGCGATCGGGTGAGCATCAAGTTCCTTGATGGCAATACCACACCACCGGCACAGCCTCATTCTTAAATTTTATTTAATTCTTATTGAAATTATTGAAAATTTCATTCAAAACTTTGCACTTTTGCGATAAAACTAATGTACTCTCTCGTAAGAGGGAGTTTAAATGTTTAAGATTCATGTATTCTTAATCCTCAACTGCCTGTTTAGGCTTAAGTTCAAATACCAAGCTAAAAATGCGAGGTGTTACGCTAGTCAGCTTTGGCGGCAAGCCGCTGAGTCATGCTGTGAGGTTGGTGTAACTGACAGCGTACCCAAAACCCTTGAATCTTTCACTTGACAGATGGCTTTGATTAAAGCGCTGGAGTAAAAGAAGTTAAGCAAGGTTTGCTAGAAAGTATTGAGTCTTGGTTTCTATAACCAGTTGAGCAAAGCTGGTGTCCCGCTCGTGTGTCGGGAAAATCTAGCAGCGCTGCCTTGGCATAGCCAGCGTTTACTGGTGAAAAACGTAGAAGACAGACTCAGTTGATAACAATCTCAAATTGAGAGTGATTTCGGACACAAGTAGCAGCGGTTCCAACCCTGAAGATATAGAAGAGGAACCAGATAATAGTGGACAGATTAAAGACTGGCTACTAGTAGCTCAACAACGCAGGCTCGTAATTCCAAAATAGAGCAGATAACGAGGAGGTGAAAGCAATTATGGCACCTGCAACCTATTCTAGATTTCTTCGCTTTCTCCAAGAAGATTTAGCGATTTCCACGGCTTCAATTGCGATCGCGCAACGGCACCGGGAACAAGATCCAGGACCTTTGCCAATGATTCTCTGGCAGTACGGTTTAGTAACCCTAGAGCAATTAGATCGAATTTATGATTGGCTAGAAACGGTCTAAGAGCAGATGAATCGGCGAGGAGCAAACCAATAATGTCCAAATGCTTACGTGTTCGGGTTAACGCGAACCTCCAGGCAAAGCCCCATATTGTGCTTCCCTTTACAATCTATCGCAATCTAAAAAAGAGCGGGTCGATGAGCGACTCGCTCTTTTTTATTAGCAGGTTAGTCGGGTTGTATAGCAGTCGCCAAGGCAATTAGGACTCTCCCCAAATACTGAAACCTTAACCCCTCAATCTTTTCCCTTCTGCCTTCTGCCTTCTGCCCTATGCCTTTTGCTATAGGTCAGAAAACTGGTTTAAACTTCCAACGTTTAAGATTGAGCCAACACTCTAGCCGCAGCAGCAACACCAGCCCCTGGCGTCATGGATTCATATCCCAATTCGCGAAGGGTGGCTTCGAGAGCACCAATAGCGGCGAGGATATCGCGATCGCTCACAAAGCCGAGGTGACCGATGCGGAAAATTTTACCTTTAAAATGGTCTTGCCCCCCAGCGAGCGAAATATCAAAGCGCTTTTTCATCACCGCACGGATTTGTTCTGACTCAACCGACACAGGGGCTACGGCAGTAATCGCAGGGCTAGCTGCCTCATCAGGAGCAAACAAGGGTAACGAGAGGGCTTTGACGGCATCGCGAGTCGCCTTCATCAGACGCTGGTGACGCGCGAAGATAGATTCTAACCCTTCGGCTTGCATCATACGCAGCGCCGCTTGCAGCGCTACGATCAAGTTAACGGGTGGAGTAAAGGGATTGGTATTTTTTGCAGCTGATTTGCTGTACAAACCTAAATCCAGGTAAAAGCGTGGCAGCTTAGC
>DATNQP010000522.1:0-9221 GCA_036703965.1 Leptolyngbyaceae cyanobacterium | reverse complement strand
AAGTCCCGCCAATACGCATCAAATTTTGGCGATCGCGCAACAAAGTAGGCTAAATCTGGATCAGGTAGGTAGGTGTTTGTCATCTTAGCAAGGTCTTTGGCAGTGCTAATGTGGCACTGAGCCAGCACATTGCCAATGTTGCGTGAACCGGAGTGCAGCATTAGCCAGACTTGGTTCTCGGTATCTAGGCAAACTTCAAGGAAGTGATTTCCTCCACCGAGGGAACCCAGTTGTCTCATGGCTTTCCCTTTCAAGTCTTGCACCCCTGAATGCAGTTCCTTAAAATCTGCCCAACCTTGCCAGTTCGTTACGACCTTTTCGACTTCTTTGTTTTCGTTGAATCCGACTGGGATAGCAGCTTCAATATCCAGGCGGATTTTCTTGAGCTTACCTTCCAGTTGATCAGCAACAAATGGAGTTTTAATGGCATTCATACCACAACCCACATCCACACCCACAGCAGCAGGAATGATCGCGTCTTTCGTTGCAACCACTGAACCAACCAAGGCTCCCTTACCCAAGTGAACATCTGGCATCAGCGCTACATGCTTGAAGACAAACGGGAGTGATGCTACATTCTTTGCCATCTTAGTTTCCTCGGAGCCAAGGTCGTGATTAGCCCAAGAGAGGACTGGCACTGGCGTTGAAATTTTTAGCTTTTCGTATGGCATAAACGTTTGCCTCTAAAAACAGCATTAAGCACAGGAGAGCGGATTTTCGATTATTGGTTATTGCCCCTACAAGACTCACAGGGGGTAGCCTTGGGATTAACTCTTTTATACTACATTAGTACTACAAAAACAAACTTGAGCTGTGAGGTGTTGAAAACACCACCAGCCAAGCTGATGGGTGAGGGGAAAACTATATTAAAATTTGTAAAGAGGGCAACGTTATCTTCGGCTGCCCTGAAGGTGTCAAGAGCAATTCACAACAACGCAGGTCTATTCCTATGGCAGTTCGGAAAGACACAATCTTTGAGCGTTTCTTATCGCCGATTGTTCGGAGCTTTATCGACGAGGAAAAGCTGCGGCAGTTATCCCAAAGCATTGACTGGGAAGCCCAGAGCGATCGCTTCCGACGACCTGACTTAATTTATCCTCACTATTACAGTAGTCAGAACTTTCACGGCATTGAAGGCGGCTACCTGAATAGTGGAGCCGCAACTACCTACGATCCTATTACCCAGTACGTTCTGCCGCCGAATGAAACTTGGGTACGCCAAGGCTTGATTGATGCCATTAAGGGAACACCGCGACGGATTCTAGACTTGGGTTGCGGCACGGGTTCTACAACACTGATGTTGAAGCAAGCGTTTCCCCAAGCACAAGTAACTGGGTTAGACTTGTCCCCTTATATGCTAGTGATGGCTGACCACAAAGCGAAAACAGCTGGGTTAACTATTCAGTGGCGTCATGGCAATGCAGAAGAGACGGGCTTTCCTGATGCGTCTTTTGACCTAGTTACGGCATCGTTATTGTTTCACGAGACACCACCAACGGTGACTAAGTCTATTCTGCGGGAATGCTTTCGGCTGCTGGTACCAGGAGGAGAAGTGTTAATTCTAGATGGCAATCAGAAAACCCTGCGCCAAGTGGATTGGCTAACTGAGGTTTTTGAGGAACCGTACATCAAGGATTACGCAGCTGGTAATGTAGATGCCTGGATGGGTGCAGCAGGCTTTGAAGCTGTGCAAACTAAGGACTTGTTCTTGGTGCAGCAGGTGACTCAAGGAATGAAGCCCATCCCAGTAGTTGAAGACAATTGGGCGAGATCGCAGCAGGCATCCAGAAGTAGCACACTAGACGATTTTGGTTCAGAAGGTATTCCTGCTCCAGCTTTTTAGCACATTGCCATGACTTTAAAGGCAGTTCTATTTGATTTCAACGGCGTCATTATTAAAGATGAGGCAATTCACCAGCAGCTGATTGAGGAAATCCTAATCGAGGAAAATCTGCGTCCCTCACCTCAGGAGTATCGGGAAATTTGCCTCGGCAGGAGCGATCGCGTCTGTCTTGCTGAGTTACTCCAGCGTCGAGGGCGGGTAGTTACAGAAAGCTACTTAACTAAAGTGATTACCCGTAAAGCCCAAGCCTACCAGCGTCAGCTGGAAACACTGGAAAAGTTGCCAATTTATCCAGGTTTAGAGGATTTAATCTTCAAAATCCGCGTTGCCCAGTTGCCAATGGCTGTTGTGAGTGGCGCACTCCGTTGTGAGGTGGAACTAGTCCTCAATCGCGCCCAGCTAGCACAATTCTTTTCCGTGATTGTTGCAGGTGACGACATTAAGGGGAGTAAGCCTGAACCCGATGGGTATCTTCTCGCAGTGGAGCGGCTGAATCAGCAATATCCTGACCTCAAAGCCCAAGCGTCGGATTGTTTAGCGATTGAAGATACTCCGGCGGGGATTGAAGCCGCGAAACGAGCTGGTATGCAGGTGGTTGGGGTAGCCAATACCTATCCCTTTCACATGCTCCAGCGTCAAGCTAGCTGGACTGTAGATTATCTTCACGATCTAGAACTAGAGCGAGTACAGCAGGTCTATTCTCGAAGTCCCCGCAGCCTAGTTTGAGAGTGTTAGAATACAATACGGCGCTTAGCCAATAAGATTCGAGATTTGAGGATTCCATCCAGAATCTAAAATCCATAATCCCTAAGGGGAATTAGCTCAGTTGGTAGAGCGCGGCGATCGCACCGCCGAGGTCAGGGGTTCGAATCCCCTATTCTCCATTGGAATATTAAGTTAATCTTCGCTTTGTTAAGCAACTAGTAACTCTTGTATCATTCTTGTGCAATATTTCCAGTGGTATCTCTAGATGGGTTATCTTAAGGAAGACAAAGAAATTCTTAATGAATTCTTAAGTTAAACCGTGTTCTGGAATGAGCAGTGCATGGTATCCAAAGATGAGTTTCCCTATTCACTGCCCAGCAAGGGTTTTACCTAGCAAGGAGATTTATATGACTCCCACGATGCTGCGTCAGCTGTGGTCTTTAATCGAAAGGACTCAGGCCAATCTTCTGCTGAAACAAGATGATGAGAGCTTGGTTCAGTGGCTACTAAAGCAATTCAGACAAGAGCGCTCGCTCAACCACGAAGAAATCCATATCTTGAATGACTACCTCAACAATCGGTTATCTCTAATCCGTGAGCTAGCTCAGCAGCGTTAATCAGCAGGCTAATAGATAGGCTTAGAGTACGCTTGGGGCAATGCTCTTAGCGAGTGAAGATTTTGTCCACTACTTTTATCAAAGCATAACCTTGCTATTAGCTGATAGTTGTTCGCTGTCAGCTGGTGGTTTTGTAAAACATCATTAAGACAAGAGACAGAGTGGTCGTGCGCTCGCGCTCTTTGCAGCAATTTTGTTTGTTGCAGCAGGAGGCGATCGCACGCCGGAACTTAAGCGAGGAACTCGTACCTTAGCGTCTGTATTGCTGGCGATCGCAGCTTCGACGCAGGAGCACCCCTCGCTGTCTCTTGTCTTTGTCTGCTTTTTCGTAAATAAAAGTGTATCAATAACTGCAATGGTTGCGTACTTATGCATATAGTATGAGCAAACCAAAAAATAAATAAAAAATGCAGAGGTAAAAGCTTCTGCACGTTTGTTCATTTAACAAAATTTACTGGTAACGACGAAAGTATCAAGACATTTATGCGTAAATGGAATTTTCTGCTGCTAGCCATCATGCTCTTAGTGATGCCAATAGCCGCTTGTAGAAGCAGATCTGGGGAAAAGTCGGCTCAGGCAGATAGCCAGGGAGCATCAAATTCTGCCCTGTTAAATAAAGTAAAAAGCCGTGGCAAGGTACTCTGTGGTGTGAGCGGAAACTTGCCGGGGTTTAGCTTTGTGGATCAGTCAGGAAAATACTCAGGACTGGATGTGGATGTGTGTCGAGCTGTTGCGGCTGCGGTGTTTGATAACCCTGATGCTGTAGAGTTCCGTAACCTCAACGCCAAAGAAAGATTTACAGCTGTACAAGCCGGTGAAGTTGATATACTGAGCCGCAACACAACCTTGACCATTAGCCGCGAGACGTCTAATGGCATGGACTTTGCACCCGTCACCTTTTATGACGGTCAAGGCATGATGGTGAAAAAAGACAGTGGCATTAAGTCCTTAACAGACTTTGAAGGCAAGTCTGTCTGCGTCCAGACGGGAACAACGACTGAGCAGAACTTGGCTGATTCCATGCGCCGACTCAACGTGAAGTATACGCCCATCGTCTTTGAAGAAGTGAATCCCACCTTTGAAGCGTATGCTCAAGGTCGCTGTCAAGGGGTCACCGCTGACCGCTCCCAGCTTGAGTCTCGCCGCTCGGTGCTACCCGAACCAAATAGCCATGTGGTCTTACAAGAGGTGATGTCAAAAGAGCCGCTAGCACCTGCCGTTGCGAAAGGGAATCCTGAGTGGTCGAACATTGTTAGGTGGACTGTCTATACTCTGATTGAAGCAGAAGAGCAGGGAATCGACTCGAAGAACGTCGATCAAAAACTTAGCAGCAATGACCCAGTCACAAAGCGTTTGCTGGGAGCAGAAGGAGATTTGGGTAAAGGTCTAGGTCTGACCAATGACTTTGCCGTGCGCGTTATCAAAAAGGTGGGCAACTACGGCGAGATTTACGATCGCAATCTAGGTACTCAGTCGCAACTCAAGATAGAGCGTGGTCCGAATAACCTCTGGAGTAAAGGCGGCTTAATGTATGCTCCTCCATTCCGCTAAGGTTGAGCTATGACGAGGTCGAGTCAACAAGCGCCGGAGCGCCAACGACTGAACTGGAAGAAACCAAAAACGCTATTACGGGATGAGCGATTCTGGAAAATTGCAGGACAGGTGATCGCGGTTGTGCTGGTTGTAACGGTGATTGGCATCATCACAGACAATCTCCTGTATAACCTAGATCAACTGGGTATTCAATTAGGATTCGACTTTCTCAACTCGCAGGCTTCCTTCGATATTGGCGAGACACTCATCCCTTACAGCCCCGCTGACACTTATAGTCGGGCGATAGGGGTGGGGCTGCTGAATTCGTTGCGAGTCATGATGCTGGGTCTTGTCCTAGCAACCATTGTTGGACTGATAGTCGGGATTGCTCGTCTGTCTGACAACTGGTTAGTGCGGAAGCTCGCCTTGGTCTATGTGGAGACTTTTCGCAATGTACCACTACTGCTGCAACTGTTTTTTTGGTACTTTGCCTTTTTCCTAAGGCTGCCACCCATCGAAAAGTCAATTCCGCTACCGGGTCCAATTTACCTAACGGGTCGGGGTATTGCTCTGCCGTGGCTAGCAGCGACAACTGGAACCGGAATTTGGCTGGCGCTGCTGGCGTTGGGAGTTTTGGGTGGGGGGTGGCTTTGGCGTTGGCGTACCCGCCTGATGGTGGAGGAAGGAAGTACCCAAAAACCGGCTTTATGGGCATTGGGTGCGATCGCACTCTCGGCTATAGTCGCGTTCATCTTGACCCAGACAGTACCCTTTCTCCTGAGTTTGCCTAAGGTAATAAACAACTCACAATTTCAAGGTGGCTTGGTGATATCACCAGAATTAGGCACCTTGCTATTGGGATTAGTAATTTACACGGCTAGTTTTATTGCCGAGATTGTCCGAGCCGGGATTCAGTCGGTTCCTAAAGGTCAGTTGGAGGCGGCACAAGCCTTAGGACTCAAATCGGGTCGGATTATGCAGATGGTAGTTTTACCCCAAGCTCTACGGGTAATTATTCCGCCGTTGACCAGTCAGTACCTCAACTTGGCGAAGAATTCCAGTTTAGCGATCGCAGTCGGCTACCCTGATTTGTATTTTGTCGCTTCCACGACGTTTAATCAAACGGGTCGAGCGGTGGAAGTGATGTTGCTGCTCATGGTTGCTTACCTCACAATTAGCCTGACAATTTCGCTACTGATGAATTTGTACAACCGAAGGGTTCAATTGAAGGAGCGGTAAGAGGTTATCCGAGAAGTAGAGATTAGATTAGTAACCGCAGATGGCTAGTACACTACTGCAGAAGTTTATTCCCCATTACTCTGATCCCCTCTCCCCCCAACCCCCTCTCCCACTCGGGGAGAGGGGGAGTAAGAACTTGAAGAGATATTCTTGTTCTCCTCTCCCTTGATGGGAGAGGGGTTAGGGAGAGGGTGAGGACGCCTGTCGTAGGCGAAGTTAAGCCCGATTGTACTAGTGATTGCTTGAAGGATTGTTTGGATAGGCTCTAGGGGATATCATGATGCAGATGGATTCCGTACCGCCAATTGCTCCGCCAGTTAGTCCGTCGCTCTCTCTTTGGGAATGGCTGCGGAAAAATTTATTTAGTACTTGGTATAACAGCATTCTGACGGTTATTTGTCTGGTGGTACTGTTCCAGGGACTCATAACTATCAGCCTCTGGCTGTTCACACAGGCGCAGTGGGCGGTTGTCCAGGGAAACTTACGGCTATTTTTTGTCGGTCTTTTCCCCCAAGAATTGTACTGGCGGGTCTGGCTTTCTCTAGGAATTATCGCCGCGATCGCAGGTCTATGTTGGGGCTTTTCTCAGAAGAACAGCCGTCTGTGGAGTCGTCCTGTGTTGTTTGCTCTGGGTGTAGCGATCGCCGCTGTAGTCTTCCTCCCCATTGGCTTAATGCCGCGTTTGTGGCTCTTGGCGGTGCTCGTTGTTGCCGCCGTTGGTGTTGGGGTGGGACGGCAGTTGACTCCTCAACTCGGTAGCTGGCTACCTGCTGCGTGGGTAGTCTGTTTTTTGCTTGTCTTTTGGTTCATCAAGGGAGGCTTGGGTTTAGAGGGGACAGACACCAATGTGTGGAATGGTCTACTGCTCACTCTGTTAATGGCGGTCATTAGTATCACCCTCTCGTTTCCGATTGGGGTGTTACTTGCATTAGGACGCCAAAGCAACTTGCCCGTTGTGCGCTGGTTCTCGATTCTCTACATTGAAGTGATTCGGGGGCTGCCACTCATTGGCATTCTGTTTTTGGCTCAGGTGATGTTTCCCCTATTCTTGCCGCCAGAATTTCGTCAGATGGATCGGGTGGTGCGAGCGATCGCAGGACTTGTCCTCTTCAGTGCGGCTTACCTGGCAGAGAACGTCCGTGGTGGTCTACAAGCTGTCCCCCGTGGGCAAGCCGAAGCGGCACGCGCTCTTGGGTTGAATCCAGCACTGGTGGTTTTGCTGATTGTACTGCCTCAAGCGCTAAAAGCAGTTATTCCAGCCATTGTTGGTCAGTTTATTGGCTTGTTCAAAGATACATCCCTGCTGGCACTGTTTGGCTTACTGGAACTGACGGGAATATCCCGCTCAGTTGTGGCACAGCCTCAGTTCTTGGGTCGTTATGCTGAAGCCTACCTATTCATTGGTGTGATTTACTGGGTTTTTTGCTATTCAATGTCTCTGGCTAGCCGACGCTTGGAGCAGAAGTTAAACGTTGGTCAAGGTTAGAGCTGTAATTAAATTAAGAGATTGGGCACTGGGGGCTGGGAAAAGAAAATGTTTTTTTATACTTCAGACTTTTTCCTAATCTCCAATTCCTAATTCCCAACCACCAGTCCCTAATCCCTAATCAAGTTTGTATTTAAGGACATAAAAGTAATGACACAGCAGCAACCCATTCCTATTGAAGATACAAACCAATCGACAGAACAAAAACCTGCGATTATTGCTGAAAATGTTCACAAATGGTACGCAAGCAATAAGTTTCATGTACTACGCGGCGTCAGCCTCACAGTAAGTAGAGGTGAAGTTGTAGTGGTGATGGGACCGTCGGGTTCTGGCAAGTCAACGTTTATTCGTACCTTTAATGCCTTAGAAGAGTACCAGCAGGGACGGATTGAAATTGATGGCATTGAACTATCCCACGACATCAGAAATATCGACGCGATTCGGAAGGAAGTCGGGATGGTGTTTCAGCAGTTCAACTTGTTTCCTCACCTATCCGTGCTGAAAAATGTAACACTAGCACCGATTTGGGTACGACGTTGGCCGAAGAAGAAGGCAGAAGAAGTTGCAATGCAACTGTTGGAGCGAGTTGGGATTTTGGAGCAAGCGAATAAGTATCCCGGTCAACTATCTGGGGGTCAGCAGCAACGGGTGGCGATCGCGCGTGCTCTAGCCATGCAACCAAAGATTATGCTGTTTGATGAACCCACTTCAGCCCTTGACCCGGAGATGGTGCGGGAAGTGTTGGATACAATGCGATCGCTTGCTCAAACGGGTATGACAATGGTAGTTGTTACCCATGAAGTCGGCTTTGCCCGTGAGGTAGCAGACCGAATTGTTCTCATGGATAGTGGCGTCTTGGTGGAAGAAGCTCCACCCAAGGAATTCTTTCAAAATCCTAAAGAAGAGCGCACCCGCAAGTTCTTGTCTCAAATTCTTTAGGTATTGTCAGTTTTATAGCAGTCGCCAAGGCAACTCTTGACTCTCGCCAAATACTGAAACCTTAACCCCTCAATTCAATCTTTTCCCTTCTGCCTGGTCACTGAGCGTGTCGAAGTGCTGCCCTATGCCCTCTGCCTTTTGCTATACATAGCAGGAGCAATACGCGAGCGCACTCTTATAGCAGTTTTCATTTGCCTACACCATATGGTAGAGGCACTATATGGTAGAGGCACTATATATCGTGCCCCTACAAAAGCTCTAATAAAAACTTTAAACGTTAAATATCGGTTTATCCTTCTTAGCTCTTACCTGTGACATTTATTTAGCTGGTGGGAAATCTTGTGGCGGTATTTGCTCATAAGGAGACGGCGGTGGATTATTCTGTGAGTGAGCCAGCATCCCCGATACTACGGTATAGCCAAAATAGGAAGGTGCAGCGATCGCCAGCATCAGTGCGATCGCACCCAGACAGGAGAGCGGTGTCAATGACGAACCATAATGGCAGCGGTAGGGATCGAAAGAAAGTTGTTCCCCATTCAGGATATTACGTAAGGCAATCAGTCGCTTGAATCGTACTCGCCGGTCATCGAGTTTTTCCAACAAAATCCACCCGGATATTGCCTCCTCTTCACACAGCTGTTGAAAAACAGCCGGGTTACGAAACAAGTCGCGACTGGCTCGCACTATCTTGAATTCCCAGCCAACCATCTGCGGGTCTGTAGATAGTTCTTGGGGACGAGCAATTGGGTCAATTTTCCCATTGCGTTGCACCAGATGTGCCGATGCCAAGTCTTCTTTTGATTCAAAACAGGTCAAAGTTTCTTCCTCCTCCTGATGTTGCCGACTGCTAGTAATTTGC
>DATNQP010000521.1:0-4383 GCA_036703965.1 Leptolyngbyaceae cyanobacterium | reverse complement strand
CCCTTCAACTCAGTCAGGAGTATGGTTGTGAGCTGTATCTTATGCCTCTGGATGTGTGCGATCGCGCTCGAATCGAATCAGCACTCGATCAACTCCCAATGCCTTGGTCAGAGGTAGATATTTTGATTAATAATGCTGGTCTTAGTCGGGGTTTAGATAAGCTCTATGAAGCCAGCATCCAAGATTGGGAGGAGATGATTGATACCAATATTAAAGGGCTACTCTACATGACACGCGCACTGGTGCCGGGGATGGTGAGTCGTGGCAGAGGTCATGTGATTAATATTGGCTCTATTGCCGGTCATCAAACGTATCCCGGTGGCAGTGTTTACTGTGCGACCAAAGCGGCTGTTAAAGCGATTTCTGAAGGGTTGAAGCAAGACTTGTTGGGAACACCCGTGCGAGTCAGTTCTGTAGACCCTGGGATGGTAGAGACAAGTTTTAGTGAAGTCCGGTTTCACGGTGATACCGAACGTGCCCAAAAAGTTTATCAGGGGTTGACTCCGCTGACGGCAGAGGATGTTGCTGATGTTGTGTTTTTCTGCGCTACGCGATCGCCTCATGTCAATATTAGCCAGGTCATCTTAATGCCAACAGATCAGGCTAGTGCCACGCTGGTCTATCGGCAAACCACGGAGTAGGGACTAGGGATAGGTCTGAGTTCTTAATGCGTGAGTTCTGAATTAGGACTTTCAACTCAAAACTCTTCTTCCCAATCCCTAATCACCAATCCCCAATCCCTAAAAAATGAAATATACTAAATCGTCTTTGCCTTTACGTGTAATATCCATTCTCTTTGTCACGCTCCTTGCGCTAATGCTGAGTAGCAGTAGAACGCCACTAGCTACTGCCTTGGCTGACTCAGGGGGTGTCTATCAAGAGCGGGTTGTCCACAGTCCAGATGGTATTGGCAAGTTCTACATGGGTAGAGAAATCGCTAAGGTAATGGGGCATACAGAAGCTCTTTGGCTAGAGCGACCGAGTCGAGAAGCGAGTGAACAACCGCAGCAAGTGGTGGACAGCCTTGAGCTGAAACCAACTGATGTTGTAGCTGATATCGGAGCCGGTACTGGCTACTTTAGCTTTCGCATCAGTCCACGAGTACCGGAAGGAAAGGTGCTGGCTGTGGATATTCAGCCGGAAATGCTCGATATCATTGACTTTCTGAAAAAAGAAAACAATATTACCAATGTTGAGCCTGTCTTGGGCAGTGTCACTGAACCCAACCTACCGGATGAGACTGTTGACCTAGCACTCATGGTGGATGCCTACCACGAGTTCGAGTATCCTCAAGAGGTAATGAAAGGGGTTGTTCGGGCGCTTAAACCAGGTGGACGCGTGGTTCTCGTTGAGTATCGAGGTGAAAATCCTTTCATCCCGATTAAGGCTCTCCACAAGATGAAGCAGAATCAAGCGCGTAAAGAAATGAAGGCGGTGGGTCTACAATGGCTGGAAACCAAAAGCTTTTTACCCCAGCAGCATCTGATGGTTTTTGAGAAGCCGAAAGCTTGACGCAGTAAAACTCCCTAGCTGGCTAGGGGTTTAAACCCCTAGCTAATAGCTAAAGTACGTTATACCATTTCACTTTATGGCTGCAACAGATAGTTGGGTTTTGGGTAATGGGTAATCGGTAATGGGAATGAATCGTTTCTTGCCAATTACCCATTACCCATTACCAATTACCAGTCTTTCATGTGTAGCAATGTTTTAGTGAATTGGTATTAAAAGGAACTAAAATCCCTGGCTGCTGAGTGGGCAGGTGCAAGATCTGAGTTCAAGAAAACCTTCAACCCTTAATCGCACCTGCCGTTAATCCTTGGACTATCTTGCGCTGGAAGAACATCACCAGCAACACCAAGGGCAATGTCCCCAAAACCGTAGCAGCGGCAATGGGTCCGTAGGGAATTTCAAACACCGATGTACTGCCTAACTGGGCAGTGGCAACGGGAATTGTCTTCATTGATTCGCGAGTAATGAACGTGAGGGCGAAGATAAACTCGTTCCAGGCGAAGATAAAGGTAAGAACTCCAGTCGTTACCAGTGCGGGAACTGTCATGGGCAGCACAATTTGGGTCAGCATTTGCCAGGTGTTGTAGCCATCTACCTTAGCGGCGTCTTCTAAATCTCGCGGCAGCTGTAGGAAGAAACTTCGCATCACTGAAATTGTCAGGGGCAAATTGACAGCGGTGTAGGGAATGATTAGCCCCAGATAGTTATTGCCCAGTTTCAGTACCTGGATAATTTCTAATAACCCCAGGAAGAACAAAATAAAAGGGAATAAGGTAACGAGTAGAATGCCTGCAAGGATGATTTTTTCACCCTGAAGGTGTAACCGTGCTAGAGCGTAGGCGGCTGGGGCACCAATCCCTAAACAAATGACTGTGGACACAATCGACACGAAGGCACTATTGAAGATGTATAGTGCAAACGGGCGGCGAGTGAACAAATCAATATAGTGCTTGAGTGTGTACCGAGTAGGGAAATAGATATTAGGAACGGCAGATATATCCTCACTCACTTTGATTGAAGTGAGCAATTGCCAGAGGATTGGCGATAGACAAAAGATTAAGAGCAATAAGATTCCCAATGACAGGATAACTTTCTGGAGATTTATCCTGCTGCCTGCCTGGGTTTGGTTAGTCTGGAACTCTTGAGTTACACTCATTTGGATTTTGGATTGTGGATTTTGTGGGGGTGGGAGATGCAAATATGAGCGTTGGTTGGTGTTTTAATGACTTTCGGAAATATTGGAACGCGACTTACTGAGTAAGAAAGTGCCAATCAGCACGACGCCTACTAGCAACAGAAATGTCACCACAACCAGCGCTGCACCATAACCGAAATCTAGATAGCGCATTACTGTGGAGTAAATGTAGAGCGATACAACTTCAGTCGATCCACCAGGGCCACCCCCTGTCATTACCTGGATCAGGTCGAAGACCCCGAACGCCCCGGCAAAGCGGAACAGCAGTACAAGTAGAATTTGCGGCATCAACAGTGGCAGTGTGATTGTGGTGAAACTCTGCCAGGGTCTTGCTCCATCAATGGCGTGGGCTTCGTAGAGGTCATAAGAAATCGACTGCAAGCCTGCTAGCAACAAGATACTGATGAAGGGTGTGGTTTTCCAAACATCACCAGCGATGACTGCCATCATTGCTGTTATTGGGTTTCCTAGCCAGTTAACCCCAGTCTGAATAATGCCCAGACGCATCAGGATGTCGTTCCAAACACCGAACTGGTCGTTAAAAATCCACGCCCAGGCAAGACCAATGAGAGCAGTTGGTAAGGCCCACGGGAGAAGCGCAGCGGTTCGCACTAAGCTACGCCCTTTAAATGCCTGATGTAAAATCAGAGCGATCGCCATCCCAAATAAAAGTTCCAGGACAACGGATGTCGAGGTGAAGATTATGGTGTTCCACAGACTTTGCCAGAAGCGACCATCCCCCATCATCCGCTCGTAATTGTTTAAACCAGAGAAGACAGGTTCTAGCTGCGTTCCCAGATTCTTAGTGAACAAACTCAACCAGAATGAGCGCAAAATGGGATAGGCATAGATCAGCAGGAGTAGCAACAATGCAGGCGCTACCATGATCCAGCCTGTCCTTTGTTCCTGTGCGCGAATTGGATCTGTTTTCATCTCTTCTAAACTGCTCCCAACAGGCTGCGTGTTTCATTAGCGGCAGACTTCATTGCTTGTTCAGCACTGAGTTGAGGATTTGACAGCGTGGCATTGAGGTAGCGCTGCAAAATGTCAGAAGCCTGGGCATATTGAGCAATCGATGGACGTAGGACGGCACTCTCCACCACTTTTTGTAGCTGCGGGTAGTGGGGATATTTGGCGATAATCTGTGGGTCTGTAAATAAATCCCGTCTGCTTGAAATATTGCCGGTCTCCAGAGTGAAGCGGAGCTGTGGTTCCTTGCTGCTAAAGTATTGAATGGCTTTCCAGGCTTCTTCAGGATGTTTGGAGGTTTTGGCAATTCCCATACCCCAACCCCCTAAGCTAGCGCCGCCTGTTTCACCAGGGACGTGAACCATTGGTTTAATGCCAATCTTGCCCTTAATTTTTGAAGTGTCTTCATTTGCCGAAGACCAGACATAAGGCCAGTTGCGTAAGAATGCAACTTCGCCACTGACAAATAAGCGTCGGGTTTCTTCTTCCCGGTATGTCGTGACTCCAGGAGGAGAAATTCCTTGAGCGATCGCACTGCGTAGAAACTCAACGGCTTTAATCGCCTCAGGTTTATCCAGTCCGACTTCGTTGGTGTCGGGGTTAACCCAAAAGCCACCGGCACCCTTAAGCACCTCAACAAACATCGCTGACAAACCTTCGTATTGAGCACCTTGCCAGACATAGCCCCAATGAGCAGCTTTTTCCTCCTG
>DATNQP010000520.1:0-4104 GCA_036703965.1 Leptolyngbyaceae cyanobacterium | reverse complement strand
TAGATGCAACAGCTGTTTGGAAACTTTGGGTTGGTAGGTGAGCAGGCTTTCTGCTTCTTCACCCAGCCAGGATTCAATCGATTGAGGTGCAGCTAATGTAGCGGTCATATCACTTTCCTCAGACCTTATATTAAAAAAATACTCTTCTTCAATTGTGGCAGCGTCCTCCCATTAGGTGCGTCTCTACACCGATAGACCTCTACTAAACGAATTCTTGGAAGCTGCCTCAGTCAATTTGTAACACGATATAATACAATAGTTAGCGTACAAACTTTTGTGCAAGGGGTTTCTAGGTAGGCGCTGTGCGCTACGCGCCCCGCTTTGCTGCTTATGCTGCTTCGCACCAAGCTCCGCTAACGCACCATGCTACGCAAACGCTAACGTCCCCTAGTGGAGGGGTGAAGGGGAAAGCCTCCTAAACTGGATTTTTCCAAACAATGAACAATTCTCGTCTGGTTAAAATCAGCAAATATCTTAGCAAGCATCTTCGGCACCAACCTGAGCGAATTGGTATCAAACTTACTCCAGGTGGCTGGGTAGCTGTCGATGAACTCTTGATTGCCTGTAAGATGCACTCCTTTCCCATCAACCGTATTGAACTAAATGAAGTAGTCGCCAGCAACGACAAAAAGCGCTTTTCTTTCGACGCCACAGGCACCCTAATTCGTGCCAATCAAGGTCATAGTGTAGAGGTCGATTTACAGTTAGATGCTGCTATTCCTCCAGATGTGCTTTACCACGGTACGGGTCAGGGTGCTGTTGAGGCAATTGAGCGCGAGGGTCTTTGCAAAATGTCACGCCACCATGTTCATCTATCGAGTGACATGACAACAGCCCGAAAAGTGGGCGCACGGCATGGTCGGCCAGTAGTCTTTACAGTAGATGCCGCAGCGATGCACAAGGCAGGCCATACCTTCTACTGTTCTGAAAACGGTGTCTGGCTAGTGGATTATGTTCCACCCGAATATCTACAGCAAACCTAAAATCTTCAATCCCTATTACCCCTTATCCCCTCCAGGAACCCCGAGTTCCCCAATCCCTTTTTTCAAGATTGAAATTCCACTACAGCACTAAAAACTGAAATTATGGGTTCAGGACATTTTGAAAACGATGACAGTACGGTACGCAACAACCTGCAAAGTAGAGGCTTACTGGGAGCCGGTTGGCGACCGTTGTCTCGACAATTTGACTGGAATTTTTTTCTGCATCTTGCCTCTAATGATCCCTGGGAACTCACTCAGAAAACGTTGGATATCGCTAGTGATATTGCGGATTCTCTGGGTCGCAACCATTATGCCTGGTGGGCAAATATTTTGAATGTTTTCTCGGAAAATACACGATATGAACTAGATGATTTTTGGGATTATATTACCCCTGAACCTCTAACTCCAGATTATCGATACAAAGATGTTCTAACGACTGAGACGCCTGTCACCCAACTCGTTAGCCGTGACAGTATTCCCATTGATTATGTTCTCAACCGGCTTCAGGAGATTACTGTTTTAAAAATCCTGGATTTATTGGGAAATCCGGAACTAATTACCCAGTACTATATGGAGCGGCATTTTTATTTTCCTATCAACAGATTTGTTAACTGGGAGCGCCTCGAAATCATTGGTACTGTTTTTGCCTATTGGTCGCCGCCTCAAGTTTGGCTACAAATCGACCATCTTGGCAAAGGACGGCGACGCTATACTCTAATTGCCAAAGATATAGCGCCACTGGTTAATAAAGCTACTTACAACTTAGCTGTAATGCTCAGTGGTTATCAAAGCCGTGTTGGACAAGTTCATAGCCCGTTTCCGATTCGGACATTTACTGCTGAGATTCAAAGCTTTACTGACACAGTTCAACAGGCAATTCTCGATCAAAACCAGCTGGCTGTACTCGTAAGCGGAGAACCCGGTACTGGTAAAACAGCCTGGACTCAAGCCGTCGCTAAAGAAATTATGATGCCTTTGGGATTTGTAATTTTCATCCTAGACCATGATGCGGTTGAAAACTTTGTACCACCGAGTTATTTGGAGCGGATTTGTATTATTATTAATGAAGCCGATAACTTAGCTCAAAACCGAGCCAGTGCAGCGGCTCAATACAGTAATAAGACTGAGCATATTCTGAGTTTATTGGATGGAACTCTCTACCAGAGTGTAATTGATGAATCTGGTGTTCAGCCACAGCAAAAACTGGTCGTATTGATGACTTGTAATACTACCGAAAGATTAGATCCAGCTATTTTACGTAAGGGTCGGGTCGATTTTACCTATGAATTTACTTACAGATTCGTATAATCTTTCATTTGGAATATATAGCAGTCGCCAAGGCAATTAGGACTCTCGCCAAATACTGAAACCTTAACCCCTCAATCTTTTCCCTTCTGCCTTGTGCCCTCTGCCTTTTGCTATAGAATTCAGAAGATTAATAAAACCAGGAATCGTTCACATCACACTCAGGGTGATACCCAATCGTTTGATACATATAGCAATCCTATTTGAGTTGTGAGATGCCAGCCCTTCAGATACCGGACTTCTTTAAGAAGTCCGGTATCTCGCCTTCACGAATCATTTAGGACTGCTATAGCATTATCAAAATGATTGAGTTTCATACCTCATTTGACCTGAAAGAACCTAGCTCCTTCCGCAGACGATAGAGAATTGTATCTGGCTCTACCTGATTGAGAATGTCTTGAATAACTGTACTAGGGCCTAGTGGTCCCCAAGTGCAACCTTGTTCCAGATAAACCTGTGCCGCATGACCGACGGCATAAGCCCCATAAGCGGCAATCCCAGCTTGTGCGATCGCTGCCCCTGCAAAGGCAGTTATACTTGTTGGGCTGTCAACAGCACTAGCAACGGCAGATGCACTTTTCCCTATCCCCAAGAGGACACTGCTGCCCAGTTCCCCCAGCAGTAAGCCCCCAGAACTGACTAAAATCTTCTTCCAAAGTTTTCCCGCTTCATAGCCCGTCATCGGTAGACCATATAAGCGCGATAGAGAACGAATTAGCGCCAAGTCGGCGATCGTGCCTCCCAAGACATCCACAACACCAATCGGATTGAGCGCCACAGCTAGAGCCTTATACTTTGTAAAGCGCCAGATTAAGTCTTCAGCTTCACTTCTGCGTAGTTCAAGGGTTTTTTTAGCGATGCTGGTTTCAGCATTGCGAGCTTGCAGGAGGGCATTGAGGGCTAAAAGCGCTCGCCCCTCCCGGTTCAGCATACTCAAGATTTTCTGCTTCAGCTCATCCACCTGGGGCGGCGGCGTTTCCCATTCATAAGTTACCTCACCATCAGGCCACTCAACTCGCACTTCCAGGGGAGCCGGTTCTGCTGCCACCATCACAATCTCTTCGGTTGACAACAGCTTTTGGAGACGCCTGTCACTAGGACTACCCGTGCCGAGTTGTTGCAACTGTCGGTAAATTGCCTCTCGGTCTTGTTCTGGATAGAGGTCGATTTTGTTAAACACGAGGATGAGGGGCTTTTGAGTTTGTCGCAATTCACAAAGCGCCTGATACTCAGTGCGCGTGATGTCACCGGCAACCACAAACAAAATTAAATCGGCTTGCGAGGCAACCTCCCGCGCCATCTGCGCTCGTGTCTCACCCTGGATTTCGTCCAATCCAGGTGTATCAATCAACTCCACCTGCACTTTCCCCTCAGTGCTGGGTGTCCAGCGTACAGACTTGGGCCATTGGGTGACGCCGTTGAGGGGGCCGGTTTGCAGAATTTTCTGTCCCAGCAAGGCATTGACTACGGCTGATTTGCCCCGACTGACTAGACCAAAGGTGGCAATGCGAATCACCCCCTGGTCTAGCTTGTCGAGGCTAGATTTCAAAACCTCCAGCTCATTTCGCAGCGCGGCTTGTAGTTCCACATCTGGGAGGTTGTTCTGGTAGCGCCGCAAATTGGAATACCAGGACAGTGCTTGCCGCAAACTGGCACGAGTGCGGTTGAAGTGAGTTTCCTGCGGGTGGTTGTTACGGGTTGGGTTGGGTTGGGAGGTTTGAGGATAACTCAAGGTTAGACAGGGAAGGACAGGTTATATTTCCATTTTCCTTCAGGCATCGCGTCTGTGCGGCTCGTTGTGGCTCTGTATATTACT
>DATNQP010000519.1:0-13371 GCA_036703965.1 Leptolyngbyaceae cyanobacterium | reverse complement strand
TTCCCTACGTTGCATTCCTATGCAAGTGCGGATGAAGCTAGACACCTGTGGCAGCAAACTCAAGCTGACGCACTGGCACCAGTTTACTCAGCAAGAGCGTCAGGCACTTGTAGAGCTACCCTGCACAACAGCAGATGAGATCCAATCCTATCGGCAGTATGTGCAACAACTGGTTATGGAACATACCGGCACCCCAGTATCTGACCTCCCTGTTGATGCCCATCCCGCCTGGCTGGATGCAACAACAATTCCGTCCAGCATTCAGGAGAAAGCTCAAGAATTTGAGGTATCCTTAACTTCTCAGCAGTGGGCAGCACTGACTCCTGCGCAGCGTTTTGCCCTGATTAAACTCAGTCGTCCTAGCCATGAAAACAAAAATTTTTTACCGGCACTTAAGGAATTTCAGCTGGTTTAATCGAACCCTATAAATAGGTGGGGTAAATAAACAAAACATAGTTGTAGGGTGGGCATTGCCGAGAAGTCTTTCGGCACAAGAATTCAAGTCTTATAGTTAGCAATGCCCCCTTACGTTTAATATGCCTATCTACTTAGTTGCTATTAATAATATCTTGCAGCTTTATAATTATGAACTTCCCTTTAATTTTAGATATTGCTTTGGGATTAATTTTTATTTACTTAATATTAAGCTTACTAGCCTCTGAAATTCAGGAACTGCTTACTACCTTATTACAATGGAGAGCTACACATTTAAAGAAATCCATTGAAATTCTCCTGACTGCTGGTGAAGGGTCAGTAGAAGAAGAAAGGGTCAAGCAAATAGTAAATGAGCTTTACAATAACCCTTTAATTAAAAACATTAATCAAGAAGCAAAAGAAGGGATAGAAGCTGTATTTCGTAAGGTAATTTGGCAAATTGGTAAAGCTTATCGTACACTGCGGGGTAAAGAAACTACTTCCTTTGGAAAAGGTAACCGTAGCGCACCTTCTTATATACCTTCAGAAACGTTTTCAACCACCTTACTAGAAAGATTAAATATTAAAAAAGTCACCGATAAACTAGTTGAATTAAATCTAAAAAAACTTCAGAAGACTGAAATTCAACTAGAAATTCAAACTAGCTTAAGCACTCTGATTGAAGAGAAAAACAAGCTAGGGGAAGAAATTCCTTCATATCTACAAGCTGAAGTTGAAAAGCTAGAAAGGAAATTCGAGAGGATTTTAGATAATTTCCAAGAAGGTAAAGCCCCCTTAGAAACTACGATTCAGCGGTTACAATGTGAACTAGAAAAATATATTGGAATCTGTATAAATTACACCAAACAAAAATCATCGATCGACGAAGAATTTATTAAGAGTCTTAATTATTTAAAAGAAGAAATATTTTATAAGCCCAGTGACTTGCTACAACGGTTGACGCCGAGTTTGACCGAAATTGTAGGATTGCTTGACAAAAACAGTAAAATATACCAAGAAATTCAAAAGGGAATTACCAATACAGATAGTCCCCTTCACGCAAATTATAAAGAAATTGAAGCAGAGATTAGAATAGTCATTGATAAATTACCGGAATCTCTAAAAAAAAGTCTTTCTGCTCTAGCAAGGCGATCGCAAATTAAGGTTGACAGCGTAGATCAAGAACTTAGTCAATTCAAAAAGGAAATTGAAATCTGGTTTGATCGTTCAATGGATCGAGCTTCGGGTGTCTATAAACGTAATGCCAAAGGAGTAGCCTTTTTAATTGGTTTAGTTCTTGCTTTTGCAGCTAATGCTGATACATTTCATATTGTTAATAGACTTTCAAAAGATACACCCCTCCGTTACGCTATTACTCAAAATGCCGGACAAATAACCTCAAGTTGCTCATCTTCTCAAGGAACCCAAGAATCAACTTCACAATTAGATTGTATCCGCCAGGAAGTCAATCAAACATTAGACAAAATATCCTTACCACTTGGTTGGAGTACCGTTAATTTAAGCCAACAGGAAGAAGAAGGCAAAGGGTGGCAATTAAATGGATTTTCTTTTGCTTCCCTCAGAAGAATTTTGGGTTGGATGGTAAGTGGTTTGGCTATTTCTATGGGTGCGCCTTTTTGGTTTGAGCTACTTGGTAAAATTATAAATGTTCGTAATACAGGTCCCAAACCAGCATCGTCTGCTGAGAAAGAGTCGTCTGCTACCTAGCTGTCGCTCAGGATACTGCAAAGTCCGAACCTTTTATAAATTAGGAGGATAGTTATTGTCTAGTCTTAATCCTTCAATACTCAGACATAAGTGTGACAAAACTTATGAGAAACTTGCCAAGCCAGGAAAAGATTATTCTGTTTATAGTAATAAACATTATCAAGGTGAGACTATTCTAGGAGAGTACTGGGTTGAACAGGTCTTCCAGGATAAACCTTCAGGTTTTTATGCACTTGGCTTATTATCACTTTCCGGAGAAAATCCCCCCGTTTTGGTAATTCGCGGATTTGGAAACTGGGGGAGATTAGAAGAATTTCCTACAGAATTTTTGCCCTATAACGATATTCCGGATGTTGTAGTAACGAAGTCGGATGAACAGTTTCAAGCTGCTAAAAAAAGTGGAGTAATAAACTGGCTAAAATGCAAGGCTATTAAAGGAATGAAGCCGGATGTTGTGGGTCAGAGCTTAGGAGGGAAAGTTGGGCAACAAATCACTGTAGAAGCTCCAGACTATATTCATTCTTTAGTAACATTTAATTCTATAGGAATATCGGCGGAAGAATTTAAAAAGTATAAAGGGCGCGTTGAGATATGCCACTATATTAATGTAGCTGATTTAGTGCCCTATGTATTGGGAGAAAATTTCTTACCAGGAACTATCTTTCAAGTCTCTGACCCAACCATCAAAAAATACGATTTTTTAGGTCAGCATAATAAATTAGTTCTAGATAATCCTCTTACTTCTTGTCAGGAAGTTAAAATTGAAGCATTCCATTGGGTTCGAGAACTCTGCCAATCCCTAAAAAACTATAGCCAGACTGTTTTAAAACAAGTCGAAGCTCTAAATAAAATAGCCAGACAAGAATCAGCTGAATTTGACAGATCTTTTTCTGGTAAAACTACTGAGCAACACATTGAAAAGTCTTATCAAGTTGTTCAGCAAGAATTTAGAAAAATTAGGCGAACGATTGTAGAAGAACTGCTGGAAAATATGGACAGTTTGGGTTTCGCCTCTTTAGTTCATAAAAAAGTTAATCCTTCGATTGAAGGAATTCAAAAAGAAATGAAAACTTTAAGTAAAACTGTTCAACAAGAAGTCAATAGCTCTGGCAAAACCTCTCAGAGTTTTAATCAAATGCTTCAACAGGAACTTAAAGATTCAGCTTGGGCAATACAACAGAAATTCGATAAACTGACAAAGTGACCCACTCCCTAAAAAACCATGCAGATGAAAATAAATCCTTAATTTAAAGGATTTATAGTAAAATCAAGATAGGGCTAATTTTATTGAAAAGCCATCTTAGATGGTGAAAGCTTTATCAGTATGCGCTTTTGTTATCTCTAGCTCTCCTCTTTACCTCCTTCATCACTCTGGAAGGGGTCTTCACCAATTGCGAGTTGCTTTTTACTCCGTTTCAACTGTTTCCAGAGGGCTTTGATTTGGTCGTAAGACTCTTCCGGGGAAAGCTTACCGGCGGTTTCCAAGTTGCAAATGAAGCTAACCCGTTGAGCAAACTCTTGCAGATTCGCGTTAAAGACTAGATTTTCTGGCTTGACTTGACCGTAATAGCGACTGCGAGGATATAGAAATTCAGATCGATCTACCATAGTTAGCTCCTTATTTTAAAAACACGCGGCTCGACCAAAAATCTAGATAAATTATCGGCTTGCTTCAACCCAAGTAACTTTCGAGATTTTCAATGAATTCAGGCGGTACTACAGGCATCTGAGACTCCTAATTGCGCTGCACTAGCTCCTAGGCATATCACTTACTATTTATATATTTCCTTTAGAAACCTATCCAATCAACAGTAGTTTTACGGTGATCTTTCAAAACGCTATCCAATTAACATTACTTTTATATATTCCTTACTGAGGCAAGGCTTGGCTTGAGCGATCGCTTTACCCATAAATGCCGTGTAACTTCTAACGAAGCTGAAAATTATCGAGCCTCGCGAGTTATCTGGCACCAACTAGCTTCTATTGTAGTTATGTCAACTAGAATTAACCCTCCTCTTCATTAATCTTTCGTTAACCTTAACTTAACCTAAGCTTATCAAAAAGAGAAGGTGAGTCAGTTCTAGCTGTTCAGGTCAGTTGCGCTAGCTGCTGGACCTAGGAAACGAGATCTTCTCTTGTAGCTAGTCTTTCCGGTCAAATCAGTCCACCAAACCATACTCTTTATGTCTGCTCATCAAAAACTATACGAAGGCAAAGCGAAGATTCTATATAGCACCGATGACCCAGAGATTCTGCTAACTCATTTTAAAGATGATGCCACCGCCTTCAATGCCCAAAAGCGAGGTCAGATTATTGGGAAGGGTGAGATAAACTGTGCGATCGCAACCCAGTTGTTCAGGTTGCTAGAAGCCGAAGGCATACCAACACACTTCATTGATCGACCAGCACCCAACCAAATGCTCGTCAAAAATGTGAGAATTTTGCCCTTGGAGGTGGTAGTCAGGAACATTGCCGCCGGTAGTCTCTGTCAACAGACTGGGTTACCAGTAGGCAAGATACTCCCGACGCCCCTGGTGGAGTTCTATTTCAAAAACGATGCGTTAGGAGACCCCTTGTTAACACGCGATCGCTTATTACTCCTAGAACTAGCAACGCCTGAACAGCTGAACCAGCTGAACCACCAGGCTTTACAAATTAACAAAATTCTCACAGCTTTTTTCAATCGGTGTGGCATTACCCTAGTAGACTTCAAGCTAGAGTTTGGCGTGACTTCTACCCAACAGTTGGTATTGGCCGATGAAATCAGTCCTGATACCTGCCGCCTTTGGAACCAGACTGAGACAGACCCCGACCGGCGAGTCATGGACAAAGACCGGTTTCGTCGGGATTTGGGAAATGTAGAAGATGCCTATCAGGAAGTTCTAGAGAGAGTTCTAGCAACACTGTAGAAACCAGGTGTGACGATTAACGTTCTTCCATAGGCAGATCGCTAAAACTAGCAACAGACAGTGGACAATGGACAACGAATAAAAAGCTGACCCCTGACTCGCAATAAATACCGTGTGTGGAAGTGTCAAAGAACCTCAAAGAAATGCGCCTATCTCCCCTCTTAGCAGCAGTGCTTGCTGCCTCAGCCACTTTCAGTTACTCCCAAACCAGCAGCGGGCAAACTGTTGACCAGTCCATCCCCGCTATAGAACCAACAGAACCGGCAAACAGCGCCGGAGCAATGCCTACAGCTAGCGCAAGACCGGCGTCCGCTGCGAATTTGGACTCCATCTCAAAACCGGTGTATATCAACCAAGATGGTGCTCCTGTAGATGGAGGGTCGCTGGCGTCACCTGAAGTCAAACCAGCGACGGCAGCCAATAATGTGGTAGTCCAGACAGAACCCGTGCCAGAAGTATTGATCGCTCAACCCACTTCGGAACAGGAACAGCCTCAGATACCGACGCCAATACCAACACCGACGCCAATACCAACGCCAATACCGACGCCAATACCAACACCGACGCCAATACCAACGCCAACCCCAACGCCAACGCCAACCCCAACGCCAACGCCAACGCCAACGCCAACGCCAACCCCAACCCCATCTCCCGACTTTCAAGTTCAGCCTCCTGCCGAGTCAGAACCGCGAGTGCTAGTCGCGGAAGTTGTCGTGACGGGCGCACAAGGACAGCTGGAAGATGAAGTGTTTCGGGTGATTAACACCCGAGCAGGGCGGGCAACAACTCGCTCCCAGTTGCAGGAAGATGTGAATGCAATCTTTGCGACGGGCTACTTCGCCAGTGTTGATGTGCAGCCAGAAGATACTCCTTTAGGCGTCCGTGTTACCTTCGCTGTGCAGCCTAACGCAGTGTTGCGTCAGGTTGTGATCAACACCGTGCCGGAAGGTGTTGGCACTCGCGTACTACCTCAGCAAGTAGTCGATGAGATCTTCGGCAACCAGTATGGTGAGATACTCAACCTCCGCCAACTCCAAGAAGGCATCCAAAGATTAAATCAGTGGTACAAAGACAACGGTTATGACCTTGCTCAGGTCGTTGATGCCCAGCAAGTTACCGCCGATGGCAGAGTCACCTTAGTGGTAGCAGAAGGGGTAGTTGAAGATATTCGCGTGCGTTTTCTCAATAAAGAGGGAGAGACGACCAATGAGCAAGGCGAACCGGTTCGGGGTCGCACTCGTGAGTTTATCGTTACGCGGGAGGTGCAGTTAAGCCCAGGTGAGGTCTTTAATCGAAACATAGCGGAAAGAGATCTGCGGCGAGTCTTTGGTCTAGGAATTTTTGATGATGTGCGGCTATCGTTTACCCCTGGTACTGACCCAAGCAAGGTGATTGTGGTCGTGGACGTGATTGAGAAAAATACTGGCTCCGTCGCGGCGGGTGCTGGGATCAGTTCTGCCAGTGGATTGTTTGGCTCAGTTAGCTATCAACAGCAAAACCTAGGGGGCAATAATCAGACCGTAGGGGCAGAATTGCAGCTTGGTGAGCGAGAGTTGCTGTTCGATCTTCGCTTTACCGACCCGTGGATTGGAGGTGACCCTTACCGCACCTCTTACACCGTTAATGCCTTCCGACGCCGGTCGATCTCGCTGATCTTTGATGGCGGAGATCCAGAAATTGAACTCCCGAATGGCGAGAACCCCCGTGTCCTGCGAACAGGTGCCGGGATCAACTTTACTCGTCCGTTGTCGCGAGATGTCTTTACGCCAGCTGAGTGGACAGCGTCACTAGGCTTACAGTATCAACGGGTTTCCATCCGAGATAGGGATGGCGAAATCAGCCCGGTAGATGAATTGGGCAACAATCTGAGCTTTAGTGGCGAGGGGAGTGACGACCTGTTGACCGTCCAGTTGGGTGCCGTGCGCGATCGCCGCAATAATCCCCTGCGACCCAGCCAAGGCTCCCTGCTGCGCTTAGGTGTTGAGCAGTCTATCCCAGTGGGACAAGGAAGCATCCTCCTCACTCGCCTTAGGGGTAGCTACAGCTACTACATCCCTGTTAACTTCACCCGTTTTACCCAAGGTTATCAGGCACTTGCCTTTAACGTTCAAGGGGGAACTGTCATTGGAGATTTGCCTCCCTACGAAGCCTTTTCCCTAGGCGGTAGTAGCTCAGTGCGCGGTTACGATGAGGGAGACCTTGGGGCAGGACGCAACTTTATCCAGGCAACGGCTGAATATCGTTTTCCCCTGATCTCAGTGGTGGGAGGCGCTTTGTTTGTGGACTTTGCCAGCGACCTAGGTTCGGGTGACAACGTACCGGGTAACCCAGCCGGTATACGAGCTAAACCCGGCAATGGCTTCGGCTACGGCGTTGGCGTCCGAGTGCAGTCACCCCTTGGTCCAATTCGCGTGGACTATGGTTTTAATGACCAAGGGGACAGCCGTCTCCACTTTGGCATTGGAGAGCGATTCTAAAAAGTTAGAAAGTTAAAGGTTGGAAAGTTGAAAGTTCTAACCTTCAACTTGCTGTCTTGAAAATAGGGCATCGTGCAGTGTTGGGAGGATGTCAACACTGAACCATTGGCGGTACTCGCCCAAAGGCTCGATATGTCCGCCTCGGTTACAGTGTCGGTCTCCACGAGGGAAGAAAGATGACGAAATATACTTTGGGGGATAGTTTTGAACGTGCGGGTGTCGGACTTCATAGCGGCATCTTAACAAACGTGCGGCTGTTGCCAGCTGGCGCTGGGGAGGGACGCTATTTTGTTCGGGTTGACCTCCCTGGGACACCCGTCATCCCAGCGCAAGTGGACGCTGTCTACGAGACAACGCTTTCTACTGAACTCCGGAAAGCCACAAAAGACATTAAGGGAGGAATTAATAGCACTCCTTCTGATGCAGATGCTGGTGTGCGGACAGTGGAACACCTGTTAGCCGCGCTGGCAGGCAGTGGCGTGGATGATGCACGAATTGAGATTGATGGGCCAGAAGTTCCTTTGTTAGATGGGTCGGCGCTACTTTGGGTGGAGGCAATTAAGGAAGTGGGCGTCGTTCCACAGCCGAATAACGAATTACAACCATCAAATTCGCAATTGGCATTGAAAACGCCAGTCTCGGTGTATCAAGGAGATGCCTTTGTTGCCGCCCTACCAGCACCTACAACCCGTTTTACCTACGGGATTGACTTTGATGTACCAGCCATTGGTAATCAATGGCATAGCTGGACTCCAGGCAAGGAGAATTTTGCTAGTGCGATCGCTCCGGCTCGGACTTTTGGTTTAGCTCACCAAATTGATTCGTTGCGCGATCGCGGTTTAATTAAAGGCGGTAGCTTGGAAAATGCCTTAGTTTGTGGCGACCAAGGATGGCTAAATCCTCCCTTAAGATTTTCAAATGAGCCAGTGCGTCATAAACTTTTAGATTTAGTAGGGGATTTAAGTTTACTCGGAAATTTTCCTGTGGCTCACTTCCTTGCCTACAAAGCCAGCCATAACCTGCATATTCAACTTGCTAAAGAGCTGGTCCGACAAATCAGTGAGAAGTAAGGAGTGAGGAACTTGTCTTTTAAGAGAAAAAATCTCGCCCCTGTCCCAAAGCCCCAACCCGCCATACCTTAGCATGCTCATGTCCATATTGACTGACGTTAACACCCACGATGACTCAAAAGAAACCGCTCAGAAGCTAAATAGCCAGTCATCTACTAAACCGATTCTGACGCTTGAAGACATTCAGAAACTCCTACCCCACCGCTATCCTTTCGCATTAGTCGATCGCATCATTGAATATGTTCCAGGGAAACGAGCTGTTGGCATCAAGAACGTTACCTTCAACGAGCCGCATTTCCAAGGACATTTTCCCGGACGGCCCATGATGCCTGGAGTAATGATTGTGGAAGCAATGGCTCAGGTTGGAGGCATCGTTTTGACCCAGCTGCCTGATGTGGATGGCGGATTATTTGTCTTTGCTGGTATTGACAAAGTTCGCTTCCGGCGTCCCGTGGTTCCAGGTGATCAACTGGTGATGACAACGGAACTGTTATCTGTTAAGCGCCGTCGTTTTGGAAAGATGCAGTCTCTTGCAACCGTTGATGGTCAGCGAGTCGCAGAAGGCGAGCTACTGTTTTCTCTCGTAAGCTAAAAATAGCTCTTGATTCCTGCCGTGTTGAGTGCTGAGTTCTAAATCCAAAACTCAGAACTCAAGACGCGATAGATCGCGTCTCTATAAAACTCACAACTCCTATGGCAACAACACTAATTCATCCCACTGCTGTTATCCACCCTGGTGCTGAACTCCACCCGACGGTTCAGATTGGTGCCTATGCGGTGATTGGGGAGAATGTGAAGGTTGGTCCAGAAACGACTATCGGTGCTCATGCGGTACTGGAGGGACCAACAGAAATTGGAGCCAGGAATCAAATCTTTCCTGGGGCGGCAATTGGCTTGGAACCCCAAGACCTCAAGTATAAGGGTGCTCCTAGTTGGGTGAGAATTGGTGATGACAATCGGATTCGTGAGTACGTCACCATTAACCGGGCAACGGGTGCGGGTGAAGCAACAGTGATTGGCAACGGCAATCTACTAATGGCTTATGTCCACGTTGCCCACAATTGCGTAATCGAAGACTCGGTCGTGATTGCCAATAACTTAGCTATGGCAGGTCACGTTCATATTGAGTCGCAGGCAGTGATTGGAGGGGCTGTAGGGATTCATCAATTTGTCCACATCGGGCGTCTGTCGATGGTCGGTGGCATGAGCCGCATTGACCGGGATGTGCCACCCTATATGCGGGTTGAAGGCAATCCGTCGCGGGTGCGAACGCTTAACTTGGTCGGTCTCAAACGTGCTGGGATGACGGCGAATCAGATGGGACAACTCAAAAAAGCATTCCGGACTCTCTATCGCTGTGGACATCCTATAAATCAAGCCTTGGAACATCTAGACTTACTACCAGATAACGAGCATTTGCAGCACTTGCGCCGCTTTTTGCAGCTGTCCCAGATGGAAGGACGTCGGGGTTTAATTCCTGGTCGTCGGCTCAAGCGTGAGGATTGATTTGGATACTTTTTTATTTGGAACTCCCTTAAGTAACGACCGACTCGAAACTCACATCTAGAAGCCCCAAACTCTTCTCACATTTTCCCTGACTGTTCTTTATCGGTTACTGCTAGGAGTTCAGGAACGGTCACAAAGCTATATCCGAGTTCTTGAAGTTTGGCAATAATTTGCGGTAAAGCTTGCACAGTCGCCGCATGGTTGCCACCACCATCGTGCATCAGCACAATAGACCCTGGTTGCGCCTTGCGGATAACATACTTGACCAATTTCTCTGCTGGGAGTGGGCGATAGTCCATCGGGTCAACTGACCACATCACTGTGACATACTTTTTCTGCTTGGCGTAGTCGGCTACCCCATTGTTCAGTAAACCACCGGGGGGACGAAAAAGACCTGTTGTTACTCCTGTTGTTTTGTAGATCAGTTCTGCTGTTGCGTCAATTTCGTTGGCAGCAACAGATGGATTCATCTTGTGGTACCAGTGGTGCCAAGTGTGGTTACCGATCGCATGACCATCAGCAACGACCTGAACAGCAATTTTAGGATGATCTTTCAGATACTGCCCGACCCAAAAGAACGTTGCCTTGATATTTTTTTTCTTTAGGATGTCGAGTACCTGTAATGTAGTTTTAGGCCAAGGACCGTCATCAAAGGTTAGGGCTATTACTTTCTCTTGCCCCAGAACTTTTACCTTCTTGACGATTTTTGATTGATAGTCGGTAGGAACTGGAAACGTTTCGACGGGTCGCTCTGGGGCGGTGATTTCTGAAGTGACCCCATCAGTAGGTGGCGTCTCTACCGATTGTATCGAGTTGCTAGTGCTCTCTTTAGGTATGTCTGGATTCCAAATCGGCGGCAGCGTCAGAGCATTTTGCTTGGGACTTTCAGGTAATCTCCCACTCTCACCTAGACTGAGGAGAGGATGCTGGACTGTTCCCTTGCCTACAGGATTGAAGCCAATCTTAGGGTGAACTGGTACGAGGGGCGATGTCTGTGGCGTGGAACTCGTCACCATTGCCGTGGGCTTTTCCGGTTGTTTTGCAGGCCATTTCAAACCAATGACAAAACTGCAAGCCGCCGTAACCAGTGTGGCGAAGATCAGATTTCGCCAGAACAGGCGGTTACGCTTTGCCGGAAAATTTGGTTTCATCTTATCTCCTCATACCAGTTTTGAATTCAATCTATTCCGACTTAATGACAGAACTTTGTCAAGTGTGTGTCAGTCTCATGCATGATTGATAAGGATAGAAAGTTATTAATGTTTGACGTGATTTCCGAAAAGATGGCTTGTGGATGCAACCGGTTGATTTTACTACCCTAACGGCGGCTTGTTGTGAACTGCGTTCTGACTGGGTGCCAGGACGCACAGAACAGGTCTATCAGCGCGATCGCTATACCATTGCGCTGGCTTTGCGTACTCTGAAAAGCCGGGGTTGGCTGACAATTTCCTGGCATCCCCAAGCCGCTCGGATTTGCCTTGGTGACCCACCTCCCAAAACGCCTGATACCTTTACCTTCAGTGACCAACTGCGGCACCAATTAAGCGGTCTTGCCCTCGTAGCCATTGATGCGATCGCGCCTTGGGAGCGTGTATTAGACTTGCAATTTGCCCGACGCCCTGGAGACCCAGCGATCTTTCACCTGTACGTCGAAATTATGGGCAAATACAGTAACGTCATCCTCACTGGTGCCGACAACCTGATTGTTACTGCTGCCCATCAAGTGAGTAACCAGCAATCCAGCATCCGTCCTATCCAAACGGGTCAGCCTTACGAACCACCACCCTCCCTCACTGGTAACTTCCCCAGCTTGAGCGAATCCCCAGAACGCTGGCAAGAACGAGCCAGTCTGGTACCAGGAGCGCTCCAGCGTCAGCTACTTAAGAGTTACCGGGGTCTGAGTCCAGCACTAGTGCGCTCAATGGTACAAGCCGCCAATCTAGACCCTGACCAGCCCACCGAGAGCCTTACTACCTCCGACTGGCAAAAACTCTTTCACCGCTGGCAAGAATGGCTGCAAACTCTGGGCATAGGGGAACTCGGGGTTCCCAGCCCCCAGTCCCCAGTCCCCAGTCCCCAGTCCCCAGTCCCTAATCCATTTCAACCAGGATGGACAGACCAGGGATACACTGTCTTGGGTTGGGGCATGATTAAGCCTGCGAAGAATCTCCAAAGCTTACTCAATAACTACTACACCGCCGAGCTGAATCAACAAGACTTTGCCCAGTTACGCCACCAACTCAGCCAGAAGCTGGGTAATATTCTAGAAAAATTGCGTCAGAAAGCTTCTACCTTTACAGAGCGTTTGCAGCAATCTGACCAAGCAGACCAGTATCGACAACAAGCTGACTTATTGATGGCGCACCTCCAAAACTGGGAACCGGGGATGAAGACCATTACACTGCTTGACTTCGAGACCAGCAAACCGGTTACCATTCCCTTAAATCCAGAGAAGAATGCTGTTCAAAATGCCCAAGTACTCTACAAGCGTCACCAGAAGCTCAAACGCGCTCGTAATGCTGTTGAGCCATTACTCAAGGAGGTACAAGCGGAAATTCAATATTTAGAGCAGGTAGAGGCATCATTGACTCAACTAGACGCTTACAAGGCTCCAGAAGATTTACAGACGCTACAGGAAATTCGCGAGGAACTGATTCAGCAAGGATATCTAGACGCCCCAGAACAGCGGAGTCGCGATGTCCGGGATGTCTCTGAGCCATACCGATATCAGACTCCCAGTGGGTTTGAATTGTTGATTGGTCGAAACAATCGGCAGAATGACCAGCTGACGTTTCGCACCGCTGGCGATTATGACCTCTGGTTTCACACCCAGGAGATTGCCGGTAGCCATGTACTAATGCGTCTACAGGCGGGAACTATACCTGATGAAGCGGATTTGCAGTTCGCCGCTGACCTTGCTGCCCACTACAGCCGGGGGCGTCAAAGTGAGCAAGTGCCGGTTGTCTATACTGAACCGAAGTACGTCTACAAGCCCAAGGGCGCTAAACCGGGTATGGCGATTTACAAACAAGAACGAATCCTATGGGGGCGTCCTCAACAAGGCAGCAACTACCTTATGGCAGATGTTGTTTTGTAGAAATGTAAATTTTAATTACAAAAAAATCGTATTTTCTGTTACCATAAATATTAAAGAAATCTTTTTGCTGCCGATTTGGGAACGCGCAGCCTGGGTTTCCCCAATGTAGAGCGACAACAAAATTAGTAATTATGGTCAGACCAGCTGTTATGACAGCTGGTCTTTTTTAC
>DATNQP010000518.1:0-10945 GCA_036703965.1 Leptolyngbyaceae cyanobacterium | reverse complement strand
TTGATTGAGGGATTGCTGAACTTGGTGAGTGACCTGTAGACAAACCGTAGTATCTGGGTCAGAATACTTGCCAGCATTGGTCAAGAGTTCTAGCAGGATGCGGTTTAAGCTATCAGGGTCTGTGTTGAGCATCAGCGATTTTGCTTTGCCCACACTTTGCGCTCGCGCTGGACAATCTACTGTCAAGGTTAACCTTTTATCTGCCCATTTTTCCTCAAAAGACTGAGTTAACTCCTTGATAAGCGATATCAGGTCAATCTTTTGTGCTTGGAGCTGGGATTGATTCGATTCCAGTCGCTGTAGACTGAGTAAGTCATTGATCAAATCGATTTCTTTATTACACTCTTGCTCAAGGATAGACAGGTACTTGTCACGACGTTCCAAGGGGACGTTGGGTTGACGCAACATCCGAATCGCTAGGCTCATGGCGGTCAGAGGCGTCCGTAGCTCATGACTCATGGTGCTTAAGAATTCTTCCTTGAGCAGATTTAATTGCTGTAGCTGGTCAATCTGCTGGCGCGTTTTTTCATATAATTTCCCCTGAACTTCCAAACTACGTTGCAACTGAGCTGTCCGATCTTTAACGAGGGATTGTACGTGCTGTAGAGTTTGATTCTGGATCAGGGTGGCACTTACTTGTGTACTTACCCACTTCACTACATCTAATTCATCACTGTGCCAAAGACGGGGATGATGATGTTGCAACACCAGAAACCCCAATAAGGTTGTGCTTGCAGGTATCTTACTGGGTGTCCCTACGAGGGGAACCATCAGCAACGCTGGCATCATTTTCTGATCAAAGATTGAGCGGCTCTCTCTTTCTACGTCAAGATTAGGAGAATAAAATCGTTGATCGGCAATTACCATCGGCTCAGGAGCCTCTTTGAACGCCTGTTGGCACCAAGAAGAGTCTGAAAGCCAAAACGATTGGTTTAATAATGAGCTGGCTCTTTCTGTATCTTTTGCCGATTCATCTAACCACTCATAAGCCACCGTCACCTTTGTTTTCGGGAGGTGTGCTGAAGGTGGGCTTTTAAACAGAGGATCGCTGTATTTGAAGAGCAGGAGCAAACTCCGATCAACTTTAAGCGCTTGAGCTATACCAGCAATTGCCATCTGGAGAATCTCATGGAGATTGAGATTACTATGGATTGCTAGACTCAACTGGTTGAGGAGGGTTTGGCGTCGAGTCGCCGCCTCTACCTGCTGATTGAGCTGGACTTGAGAAATCGCGATCGCCACCGATTCTGAAACACTACTTAACAGTTCTTTTTCTTGCGTTGTCCATTCGTAAGGCTGCGATCGCCCCAAGATAATCATCCCATTCACGGCAGTCCGAAACCGAGTGTGAATTCTCAAAATTGCCCTAGCCTGCAGCACTTCCCCACGCCAGCTCGTACCTTCCCAGGTATCAGATGCCTGAAGATCTGGAATTGCCAGTGGCTGTGTACCTGTCAAACCATCTTTGAGTACCGGGTGTTCTAGCAGTTGTACTTGATACCCAGGTGGCAGAATGGTTTGGTCGTCATCAGCACACCATAAAGCAAGCTGAGTCGTCACCCCAGGATTAGCGATAAGTCTATCGGCAGGCTGGGCTGCTGGCGCACCCTGCTGTCCAAACCCTAATGCCACAATTAAGCAGGTATCTCCCTGAAAAATCTCGCCCAAAGTTTTGGCTATGCTCGCCAGCAAAGCTTGTGGCTCTGGGCTGGTTTGGATAATTTGGGTAATCTGTTGTCCGATTTGAGCTGACTGTATCGGGCACTGCATGAATGAACCCTTTTGCTCCTGCGTGACAACTGGTTCAACGATACCGGACAGAGGTGAAGTCAAAGGATTTGCCATTGGAGCTGTGTTAGCGAAACGGCTCTCAAAGAGCCTGGTGCTTTCTACATCCCTATTTCTGATGCTTGTTGCACAACTTAAATAATTGTTTGTTGTACAACTAAATATCAGTGGAGGTTTACTAGGAGATTTGAGAAGCCAGCGTAAGAACACAATAGCCTATAAAGCTTTATGAGAAAGGAGGCATGATACCACAGGTTGCCAAACTCATGTTTGCTTGTCTGTGACCTCAGAGACTCTCTTCATCCCCTAACTGGGTTAAACCAACTATTGAAACAGTAAACTTGCCATTATTAGTGTTCCCGGCTTTACCAGCTTTCTACCAGAAGAGTTAACTTTTTTCTAATAAGTTGTGAAGCTTGTGCCTATGGGCTGGCTCATGATAATTTTTACAATTTGCTTTTAGGAAGACAAACTGCTACGAGCGCCTCTGTTTTGCTTGTTTTTGAGCAGTTTCGCTATAGCTGCGATAAAGCCTCATTCGGTCTTGAGCCGTTTTGTAGCGACGGTCACTTGGCTTCACTGCACCCATCAAATCAGAAGCTCGCTCCCACTTTGCTGCCAAATCTAGCCACTGAGCAGGAGTTTGAACGGTTTGACCAGCAGCCGAAGCTTGTTCCGCCAACCGCACTGCCTCGACAAACGGATCAAAGGCAGGGGATGATACCGGCGTTGGGGAAGTTGCTGGCGTTTTCGAGGACTTAGCTGTAGAATCCACCGCTTGAGTCGCGATCTTGCCGTTCGGTTTCGGAGCTAATCGCTCGATCAAGAACCAGCTAACTAACATCAAGACTAAACTCAAGCTGACACCACTCACAATGCCCCGCTGGAATGGGTTTTTTCTCTTGATGTTACGGGAAGAAGCCTTCGGGAAAGAGGGATTTTTTCTGGTTACGGTTTGGTGATTCTTGAAGCCCTCCCCTAGTTGTTTGAAGAGATTCGGCTTGGCAAGAATGATTTGTTCAGACCAAAGTAGCTGATTTTCTCCGTCGTGCATTATTTCTTCCAACCAAAGCAACTGTTGCTCTCTCACAATTCGGCTGTTGATCTTGACACGCCGAATATTACGCGGAGCAATGCTTTCGAGAATCTTCCGGATTCGCGGCACCAGTACAGACTGCTCCAGTTGTTCTGTTTGAGCTGCCTCACACAAAATTTGTAGGATACCGTCTGCAAAAACGGCTCTGGTTCTGACACCCGCATCTGCCAGTTGTTCATTCAGCGTTTGAATAATCGCCGCAACACTACCCTGGCGAGCTTGTCTGGCGATGTCATCCATTGGATCGCGCATTTTTCTTTGAGCCATGGATTGGTAGCTATGCCTGAGTTTCGTAATTTATAAATATCTCATAGAAAGCTGATCTCTTTTGGGGAGGATGAATATAATAACCCTTTAAGCTCACTAGCGCTTACGTAGTTCTGCAAGATAGACTACAATCTCAATCTATATTAGCTATATGCCTTGAAGCCTATACCAGAAGTAGAACCAGCGATTGATGCTGGGCGAATTTTTGACTATACAAGGCTACTGGGACAAGCTCTCGGTAGCAAGCGCTTCCTTATTTTGGCTCGAAAAAAGCGGATGAGTTTATATAAGTTTACAATTAACGGAAAAGTATCAGTGCAAGTAAGAGGGTTCTTATGCTGCTAAAATGTACGACCCGCCACATTCGGATTTATACCGCCGAAGTTGAAAAGAACGAACTGGTGGAAAGTGAAAAGGTTTTGACCTTGGATGTTGACCCAGACAACGAGTTTAATTGGAATGACGACGCCCTGCAAAAGATATATCGTCAGTTCGATGAACTGGTAGAGTCCTACAGCGGCTCGGATTTAACCGAATACAACCTTCGCCGCATTGGCTCTGACCTAGAACATTTTATGCGATCGCTTTTGCAGAGCGGTCAGATTAGCTATAACCTTGAGAGTCGGGTCGTAAACTACAGCATGGGGTTACCCCAAGTAGCTCCTGAAGCGGGTTAAGTAGTTCGCCTTATCGCCAAGTACGATTGCCTTCTTCGTCCACCCGTGCTTGGCGAATCACATCAGAAATTTCTTCGGCATCCTTGACGTGGTGCAGGGCTTTTTGTTCACCATCGGGTTCATCTACTACAAAGTAGGTGGGAACTTTGACATGGTCACCTGTAATGTCAGGGGTATCGACAGCGACCTGCTGAGCTTTTTCTTCGATCGTTTGAGCTTTTGGATCTATCCTATCGCCAGGATTGCTAGCATCATTGGTATCAGGTCTTTCTGGCTTATCCATAGAAAGTCCTATGTCTTGAGTTACCTTATCGCCAGAATTAGCAGCATCACTTGCCGCCGGGGTTTCTGCCTTACTCATAAAAACTCCTAACGTTTTAAAGTTTGATATTTCTAAGGTTGATATTAGAAAAAAAAGTTAGCGAGCGCCTCTTTCTGTAGTGGTATTACCGAATTCCTCAAAAAGGAACAAGCGCTTTTTCCCCATTAAATGCTTCAATCCTCTTCAAGCTCCTAGGAGAAGATGATTCACCGATTAGCAACTTGAGAATTAGGGTTTCGCTTATTCTTCAGAAATTCCTTAAGCGCTATGCGACGATTTTTCAAGAAGCAACTCCAAAAACCTGGGAGAAAAAGATCCATTGTTTGCGCCAGCGCCCAAGTCTCCAGGTTAATCATTTTGTACCGCAGGTCATGGGAGTGCTGTATCTTTTCAATCAGCTGCTTAATCTCAACGCTGGCAGCTGAGTTGAGTTCTGAAAACGTTTGATCCTTCGAGGCGTCAAAATCAAGCTTGGGCATAGTAATTGGCTACGGGCGAACGTTTCGTCGATTAGATTAGGGTAGACGGGAAGATTCAGCAAGCGACTTTCAGAAAATTCTAGACTTCTGAGAGAGTCTGTTGGAACCCTCCCAGGTTATGGACTTTTCTACTGTGTATTTTTTCCAAAGTAGGATGCTCCTACACATTCCCCATCTTGGATGATTTCCTCAATCCGCCCAATAGGGCGATCGCGTTCTTAAGCTTGATGGAAAATCTGAATGGGTGACCAGGGATTTGAACCCTGAACCAATGGATTAAGAGTCCAGTGCTCTACCGTTGAGCTAGTCACCCCTAAGAATTGCTATATTAACAAACTTTGCTTCAGTTTTGGTATTTCCCTGGGGAGGATATCTCTACAACGGCACCTTAACGGTAACCAGTGATCCGTTTTTTTACTCATCCAGATGGTCTCATTCTCTCAGCAGCTAGCTACACCTCCGTCTCGGCGTTGGTCGCTGGCACCTTCAATTAACCCTTCTGAAGTTTCTAACACAGTATGAACGCCACCAAAAAACAAGTTTTTCTCTGGCCATCGCACTAACTGATTACTGGCAGGAAGCGTCATCTTGTTAACTTCCTCTTCATCAAATCCAGGTTCAACATGAAAAACGTCACTTTCCCAGTGAACTCTCGCACTATCTACCGCTTTATCAACAGGCATTCTAAAATCTAGACAATTAGAAATCACTTGTAAAATTGCCGTTCTAATCCGTTTTGAACCACCAGAACCTAAAACAATTTCTGGTTGCTTATCTTTCAAAACGATAGTGGGAGCCATCATAGAGGAAATCCGCACATTTTCTTGCCACTGGTGAAATCCCTGGGGATTTAAATCTTCTTCTCCCAGCATATTATTAACCATAATACCAGTACCGGGAATCACATATCCTGAGCCTTCACCATTAGTAGTAGTAACACTTGCAGCATTGCCTTCACCATCGACAACACTAAGATGAGTAGTACTGCCCCATTTGTTGACTGTCCTGGTTAGCTTTCGCTCATAACTACTTAGATGTTCATCAGATAAAAAATTATCAGCAATGTTTGATTGATAGAGATAAGCATCATATCCATCCTTTCTAGCTTCATTGGTTAGTTGCATCACCTGAGCAAGGATTTCTAAATGACGAGCAGTACCAAATTCAATTTCAGTCAAATCAACTTTTGATAATAATTTTAAGGCAAAAGCAATTAGTGTACCCCCCGAACTGGGAGGAGGATTCGTCAATAAGGTATTACCTCGATAATCAATTAATAGGGGTTCCCTCTCAATCACCTGATAATTATTCAAATCTTCTAAAGTTAAGCATCCACCTAAATCGTGGCAATCTTTAACTAACTGATGCGCAATCTCTCCCTCATAAAATTCTCTCGCCCCTTTTTTAGCCAAATAAGCTAAAGTATCAGCGAAATCTTTCATTATTAGTAGTCCTTGCGGCTCAAGTACCTTGCCAGTAAGGGCAAAAACTTGTTGTCCTTCCTTGTAAGTAAAAATAATTGGCTTAAGAATTGATGTTAAACAATAATATTGAAATCTATTGAGTAAAATTCCATTTTTGGCATAATGTATAGCCGGTTCAGCAACAACTGAAAAAGGCAATTGTCCTAATCTTTGATGGACATGAAAGACACCAGCAATATTTCCTGGAACTGCTATCGAGCCAAGCCCGACATGAAATTCTTGCACAGCACCGCCGAAATCTACTTCAACAGGATAAAAATTAATCTCAGCCCGGTTTCTTTTTTGACGGGGTGTTTGACTAAAGAAATCAAATAAAATGTTTTGATTAGCTTGAGTATGTGCTAAAAGAAAACCTCCGCCAGCGGCAGAGGTAAGTCCTGGTTCAGTAACAAAGGAAGCCAGAATAGCTGCAACTGCGGCATCAAAAGCATTGCCACCATTACGAAGCATTTCAATGCCTGCTTCTGCGGTTTTTTGATGTCCTGCCGCAATAACGCCACAAGTTTTCTGACTCATAGGTTTAGATGTTCAGCAGCAATGGTAGAGGAAGTTCCTTGATTAATATAATTCATTCCTCTCTTCTGTACAGAATCAGGACGATTTTAAAGATTAGTGCAAGCAAGTCTTATCGGCTACCCACAATAGCTGAGGCAACCGGATAAATAACCTATGTTTTTGAAGTACATTAAAACTCACAAATCCAGAGCATGATTTGTCAAAATAGAGGATATCGAACCCGTTATTTTTACCCGCCTTTCATCCGCAGGGACAAGCCCGTGCGCCACTCTGGGCAGTCATAATAAAGTTGAAACAAAATTTAAATTTCTAATCCTCCCTCCTGTCGCCCTTCAATGACCGCAATCCCCCCCAATAAGGTGCTACAGCCGAACTCGTCTGCACCCGCTTTACCGTTTGACCGTTTCACTCGCACTCTTGTTAATCGTTTACAACCCTCACCTGAGACCGTTGTCCTACTCTTGGCTGTCGTCATTGGCGGCACTACGGGAATGGGTAATGTTACCTTTCACTACTTAATTCAGCTCATCCATACCTGGATGCTGAAGGACTTCATGGGAGCAATTTCCGTTTGGGGAGCATGGACTTTAGCCTGTGTACCTACCCTGGGCGGCTTAATCGTTGGGTTGATGCGTGTTGCTCGACCTGACTTTGGTCCCAATATGTCCTCTCTGATTGCGGCGGCTCAAGGCATCCGGGAAATTTCACCTCTGCGACCTGTCACCAAGATGGTAGCGGCGGCGGTTTCCATTGGTACTGGTGCTTCCTTAGGACCTGAAGGACCGAGTGTGGAAATTGGGGCAAATATAGGGATGCTACTGGGTCAGGTACTGCAAGTCTCTAAAGAGCGACATCGCTTACTTTTAGGGGCAGGGGCGGCGGCGGGACTAGCAGCAGGCTTTAACGCCCCGATCGCGGGTGTTTTCTTTGCTTTAGAGGTGGTATTGGGTACTACCTTTGCAACTTCAGCTGTCAGCGTTGTGCTGCTGTCAGCCGTTGTCGCCGGTGTGATTGCCCGAATTGGCTTAGGTGCCCAACCGGCTTTTGCACTACCTGTCTATCAAGTTCGCAGTCCCTTAGAATTACCTCTGTATCTGGGATTGGGTTTGCTGGCAACTCTGGTATCCCTGGCCTACACCGAAGCCATTCAACTAGCGAGACGTTGCTTTCAGGGGAAAGTTGTGGGTTTGAGCTGGCTGGGACGACTGCCGCCCCCTATCAAGCCAGTGATTGGAGGTTTGTGCGTGGGTTTAGCTGCCTTATACACTCCTCAAATTCTGGGTGTTGGCTATGAAACAATTCAAGCCATGCTTCAGGCTGTTGAGTTTTCTGTACCATTGCTGCTTGCCCTGCTGGTCATCAAGCTGGTGATGACAGCAATTAGTTTAGGAAGTGGTTTGGTAGGTGGCATCTTTGCCCCAGCGATGTTCCTGGGAGCAAGTTTGGGAACCCTGTATGGGCAGTTTCTAGCAGCAATCATTCCCGCTGGCATGGTAAATATTGCTGCACCACCAGCTTATGCAATGGTAGGGATGGCAGCTGTGCTGGCAGGTAGTGCCAGGGCACCTTTGACCTCAATCCTTTTATTGTTTGAGATGACACGGGACTACCGCATTGTCCTGCCACTCATGGCAGCGGCGGGTCTTTCGGCTTGGCTGATGGAGGTACTCAAGCCAACACCTCCTCAGGAGCCAATGCTGCAAGCGACTCTCGGTCTGAATGTCGAGAAAAACTTGGAGCGAGAAATTTTGCAGCAAATATCAGTAGCAGAGGCGATGCATCAGCCGGCATTAATGCTATTGGGTTCAATGCCTGTATTAGAAGCAGCTCTTGCCTTAACGACCGCTCAAACTCGTAGTGCCTTAGTGGTCAATGATGCCGAACAGCTAATTGGTCTTGTCACCTTGCAGGACATAAATCGAGTTCTCATCCGATCTGACAGTGACTTGACTACTCGTCATTCACTGAGTCAGCGGTTGTCTGATATCTGCACCAGAGAAATCCTCTATGCTTACCCTGATGAAGCTATCGCTGATGCATTAGACCGTATGGGTGCAAGAGGACTTCACCAGTTACCTGTAGTTGAACGAGACAATCCCTACCAGGTTGTTGGTGTCCTTGAACAGGAGGGAATTGACCTAATGTGTAGTTTAGCCGCTACCCGCGAGGTCGTGCGTCAGCATCTTACCTTGCAGGTTGTTACGAAGGAATTAACTAAAATTCCTCTTAAGCAACTGACGTGATATACCCCAACTCTGCTATAGACGGGACAGCCTGTATCTTTTCGGTGATTAAGGTAAACTAAAAACCTCTCTGGTCTCTTCTTAACTGGTCAGTTATTTCTACCACACTGCGCTACTGCGGTTTTGCAATTCATTCCCTCCCCAGAAGGAGTAGGGTTTTTTACTAGCTCTCTATAATTCCCTTAAATCAAGTAGAGGGAGATGGGGTTGTCAATGCTGCCTAGTGAAGGGAGACAAAGAGTCCAGATTGAGGGAGTCTCACCAGAGATTGATGGGGGTCGTTTTCCAATCAAGCGAACCATCGGCGAGAAAGTCCACGTTGAAGCCGATATGTTCTGCGATAGCCACGATGCGATCGCAGGCGTCATCTTGTACCGTCCAGAAGCGTCTCAACAGTGGCTAGAAGCACCGCTGTCTCCTCTGGTCAATGACCGATGGGAAGGGAAATTCACCGTTTCGGAGATGGGTTGTTATGTCTACACCGTAATGGGCTGGGTTGACCATTTTAAGTCTTGGCGGCGAGACATGGTAAAGAAGCTGGATGCTGGACAGGATGTATCGATTGATTGGCTAATCGGGGCTGAGTTGGTCGAACAGGCGAGTCAGCGAGCTGCTGGTGATGATGCTGAGCAGTTGAAAAACTGGGCAACCAAACTCCGTTCTGGAGAAAAAGAGAATCCTGCTCTCCTGCCAGACAACACACTGGCGGAGGAACTGGTTGCCCTCATGGAGAAGTACCCTGATCGAGCACTGGCAACGACTTACGAAAAAGCACTTCAAATTGTTGTTGATCGAGAAAAAGCCCGCTTCAGCAGCTGGTACGAAATGTTTCCCCGCTCCTGTGGTGAACCTGGCAAGCACGGAACCTTTTCGGACTGTGAAGCACGCCTGCCGTACATTGCTGATCTGGGTTTTGATGTCCTCTACCTGCCACCAATTCACCCCATTGGACTGAAGTTTCGTAAAGGCAAAAATAACGCCACCGCAGCTGAGCTAGAAGATGTCGGCGTCCCCTGGGGAATCGGTGGTCCAGAAGGCGGACATAAGGCAGTAAATCCCAAACTGGGGACTCTAGAAGACTTCCAGAAGTTTGTCACCAAAGCAGCTGAGTATGGAATTGAAATCGCCTTAGACCTCGCTTACCAATGCTCACCCGACCACCCCTATGTGCGGGAACATCCCCAGTGGTTTAAGCACAGACCTGACGGCACAATTCAGTATGCCGAAAACCCGCCCAAAAAGTATCAAGACATATACCCAATTGACTTTGAAACCGAAGACTGGCAGAACCTCTGGGAAGAGCTAAAAAGCGTTGTACTCTTCTGGATTGACCAAGGAGTGCGTATCTTCCGGGTGGACAATCCTCATACTAAATCGTTTAATTTTTGGGAGTGGATGATTGGGGAAGTCAAGAAAGATTATCCCGATATCATTTTCCTCTCTGAATCCTTTACCCGTCCTAAAGTGATGTATCGCTTGGCAAAGCTAGGCTTTACCCACTCCTATACCTATTTCACCTGGCGCAATACGCAGTGGGAGCTAACTGAGTACTTCAAGGAACTGACACAGACTGAAGTGCGCGAGTTCTTCCGACCGAACCTCTGGCCCAATACCCCCGATATTCTCCCTGAGTTTCTCCAGCACGGCGGGCAACCCGCATTTAAGCTCAGGTTAGCTCTAGCTGCGACACTGGGAGCCAACTACGGAATTTACGGTCCAGCTTTTGAGGTTTGTGAAAACCGACCCCTTCGAGAGAGGAGCGAAGAATACCTAGATTCGGAAAAATATCAGATGCGGGTTTGGGACTTGGATAGTCCTTACAGCATCAAGGGTTGGATTACACGGGTAAATCACATCCGCCGAGAGCATCTAGCCTTACAGAGTGATAAAGGTCTGAGATTTCATCAGATCAATAATGAGCAGATTGTTTGTTATAGCAAGCAGAGTGAGGACTTGAGCGATCTGATGCTGATGATTGTGAACCTCGATCCCCACTATACTCAGTCGGGTTGGGTTCATTTGCCCCTAGGGTCATTAGGACTCAAACCTGACCAACCCTACCAGCTTCACGAT
>DATNQP010000517.1:0-6305 GCA_036703965.1 Leptolyngbyaceae cyanobacterium | reverse complement strand
GTGTCTCCATCTTTAATCCGACCACTGAGGATTTCTTCAGCCAGCACGTCTTCCAACAGACGCATAATGGCACGACGCAGTGGTCTGGCACCATAAGCTGGGTTGTAACCCTCTGTAACCAGGCGATCCTTGAACCGTTCGGTGACTTGCAGGGTGATTCCCTGTTCAGTGAGTCGCCCGAAGACCTCGTTCAGCATGATTTGGGCGATTTCCTTCACCTCGTCCTTATTCAGCTGACGGAAGACGATAATTTCATCAAGACGGTTGAGGAACTCTGGCCGGAAGTACTGCTTGAGTTCTTCGTTTACCAGATTGCGAATGCGGTTGTACTGAGATTCGGCTTCATTGTCACTAAACTCGAAGCCAATTCCACCGCCACCCTTCTCAATAACCTTAGAACCGATGTTGGAGGTCATGATCAAGAGCGTGTTCTTAAAGTCCACTGTCCGACCCTTCGCATCAGTCAGACGCCCGTCTTCTAAGATTTGCAGCAGCATGTTGAAGACATCGGGGTGAGCTTTTTCGATTTCATCGAATAGCACCACAGTGTAAGGACGACGCCGAACTGCTTCTGTGAGCTGACCGCCTTCGTTGTAGCCGACATATCCCGGAGGCGAACCAATCAGCTTGGAAACAGTGTGGCGCTCCATGTATTCCGACATATCCAGGCGAATCATCGCATCTTCTGAACCGAAGAAGTAAGACGCCAAAGACTTCGCGAGTTCCGTCTTACCAACACCAGTAGGACCAGAGAAGATGAAGCTAGCAATTGGTCTATTGGGGTTCTTTAAGCCTACTCTTGCCCGACGAATCGCACGAGAGACAGCCTTAACAGCTTCCTCTTGACCAATGAGACGCTGATGCAGCGTATCTTCCATGTGCAGTAGCTTCTCAGACTCGGATTCGGTGAGCTTGTTCACCGGGACACCCGTCCAGGAAGCAACGATTTGGGCGATATCTTCCTCATCAACAACTGGGGAAGCATCGTCACTGGTACCGTCTGTCTTTTTAGTTTGAGCGATCGCGCGAATTTCTGCCTTAATTTCCATTTCGCGATCGCGCAGTTCCCCAGCCTTATCAAAGTCCTGGGACCGGACGGCATCATCTTTATCCTTGAGGACTTGACGCAGTTCCTTATCCAACTCTTTCGCTGCTGGTGGTAGCTGGGAGTTAATCAGGCGGACGCGGCTTCCGGCTTCATCAACCAGGTCAATCGCCTTATCGGGTAGGTAACGGTCAGAGATGTAACGATCTGAAAGCTTGGCTGCCGCTTCCAAAGCTTCATCCAAGATTTTCAGTTTGTGGTGTTGCTCATAGCGTTCGCGCAACCCGTAAAGAATTTCAATCGTCTCGTCCACCGTGGGTTCACCCACCATTACGGGTTGGAAACGACGCTCCAGCGCGGCATCCCGTTCAATATGCTTGCGGTACTCATCGAGCGTAGTTGCACCGATGCACTGCAACTCACCTCTAGCGAGAGCGGGTTTAAGAATATTGGCAGCATCAATAGCACCTTCAGCAGCACCGGCACCAATCAGGGTGTGGACTTCGTCAATCACCAGGATGACATTCCCGGCTTGACGAATCTCATCCATGATTTTCTTCAAGCGCTCTTCAAACTCACCCCGATACTTGGTACCTGCAACGAGTAAACCAATATCCAGAGTAACGACCCGCTTTTCTTCTAGGATGTCGGGAACATCATTGTTAGCAATCCGCTGAGCCAACCCTTCTGCGATCGCCGTCTTACCCACCCCAGGTTCCCCAATCAACACTGGGTTGTTCTTCGTGCGGCGTCCCAAAATCTGGATCACCCGTTCAATTTCTTTGGCTCTTCCCACGACTGGGTCTAACTTGCCCTCACTGGCCATAACAGTCAGATTTGAGCCAAATTCATCGAGTGTTGGCGTTTTCGTGCGACCCTGAGAGGCTCCACTTGTAACTTCTGCCGTCTCGCCGAGCATCCGAATCACTTGGGTTCTGACCTTTGTTAGGTCTACTCCCAGGTTTTCCAGAACTCTAGCCGCAACTCCTTCTCCTTCCCGGATTAATCCCAGAAGCAAGTGTTCCGTGCCAATGTAGTTATGCCCCAGCTGCCGAGCCTCTTCTAGCGATAGCTCCAGAACGCGCTTGGCTCTGGGGGTAAACGGAATTTCTACCGCAACGAAGCCGGAACCCCTGCCAATGATTTTCTCTACTTCTATGCGGGCGTCTTTGAGGTTGACACCCATCGACTTTAGGACTTTGGCAGCTACGCCAGTTCCTTCTCCAATCAAACCCAGGAGGATCTGCTCCGTGCCGACAAAGTTGTGCCCCAGGCGACGTGCCTCTTCCTGGGCCAGCATGATCACCTTAATGGCTTTTTCTGTAAAGCGTTCAAACATGGCGTATTTCCATCACCTGTTGCGTGCCCGTGTACGCTGATTTTAGCATAGGGGATCTATCCGACAGTCTCTCTAAAGACAATCGGTGGCACTGATATTGGGTTGGATTTCCCTACCCTTTAAGTGGGGTTTTTAGGAATATGGCTGTATGGGCGCTTTTTTTTGGCGCTCTACTCTCTAGGACTGGTTAACCCTTGAGATTCTTTGAAGGGCTTGCTGCTAATTATTTGAGCCTCCCAAGAGTCCGATAGTTGCCAACCCCATAAGCTGAGGTAATGCTCAACTCGCCGATAACATTGGGTAAGAGTTTCCTCAAATTCCAGCGTTTGCAGACCCCTACGCCAAAGAATCAGGGCATCTTCCCCAGTGTCTTTGTAATAGCGTCGGCGTCGTCCAGCTTCGCTGAAGCCAAACTTTTGATAAAGAGATAGTGCTGCTTGATTAGATGGCTTCACCTCCAGGGTTGCCCACTCCAACTGGCGTCTTTTAGCATCCCGTAGCAAAGCATACAGCAATAATTGACCTAGCCCCTGACGTTGGTAGTCTGGATGCACCGCAAGAATCGTAATATGCGCCTCCTCCAAAATTGACCAAAAACAACCTAACCCTAGAAGGGAATTTTGACTAGTCGGAGCAGTTTGAAAATCCGCCCTTGCTAAGTTTTGAGTTAAGACTTCAGACGACTGACGACTGAATCCGGACTCCTGATCATCAATTGCAGCTTCTAAAACCAGCAATTGACTACTGGAGCTATCTAACTCTCGCTCGTAACCTGACCTTGTCCAAAGTCCCCCAAAACACAGCTGGTCTAGTTCCACTACGGCACTCAGCTGTTCTGCTTTTAGCGGATGCAGTTCTAAGAAAGTCACAGCCCTCAATTGTACACTGGATTAACGAGACGCTCTTTTTCGCCTTCAAACCCTGCTCCCCTTGTACAAGCCCCTGAAGCAAGAAGACGGGGAGCAATTGAGTGCAAAAGCCAACTAAGGAAAACAATTACATTATGCGATCGACTTACCCGGCTGGGGTTCAAAATTCTGGACGTCAGTATCTCCCCTCACCTATTTCCTCTCAGGAGACTCGCTCACCCAACCAGGAACTGCTACCTCTTTCAGCTAAAGTCAACAGCCGTGACTGCTTAGAAATTGGGGGCTGTGATGTGAAGACGTTGGTGGAGCAATTTGGTTCCCCCCTTTACATCTTAGACGAGGTGACGCTACGAACCGCTTGCCGTCAGTACCGAGACGCCTTTGTTCGCTACTACAAAGGCGAATCCCTAGTACTTTATGCTTCTAAAGCCTGGAGTTGTCTGGCTATTTGTGCGATCGCTGCCTCTGAAGGCTTGGGTATAGATGTCGTATCGGGGGGTGAACTCTACACGGCTTTAGAAGCTGGCGTTAGTGCCGAAAACCTCTATTTCCACGGCAATAACAAATCTCTGGCTGAACTTGAGTTAGCGATTGAGAGTGGCTGCACGATTGTGGTGGATAACTGGCTGGAGTTACAAACCCTCGCTTCCTTAGGGATTGGGGATCGGCGATTAGGGATTAGGAATTCTGCCCCGTCCCCAGTCCCTACTCCCCAGTCCCCAGCTCCTATTCGGATTATGCTACGGCTGACTCCAGGGATCGAGTGCCATACTCATGAGTACATTCGTACAGGTCACCTGGACAGTAAGTTTGGCTTTGATCCCAGCGCCTTAGATAATGTTTTTGCCTTTGTGAGCGAACACCCAACTCTTAACTGTGTCGGCTTACACGCTCATATTGGTTCTCAGATTTTTGAGAGTCAACCCCACAAAGACTTAGCCGGTGTGTTAGTGGATTGTATGGGTAAAGCCGCCCACTACGGTTTACCAATTCAAGAACTGAATGTTGGGGGTGGTTTAGGTATTCGTTACACAGAATCGGATGATCCCCCCAGTATTGACGCTTGGGTGAAGGGTGTCTGTGAGGCGCTTGTCGCTGCCTGTGAGGAGCAACAGCTGCCCCTACCCAAACTTTTGTCCGAACCGGGGCGATCGCTCATTGGGCCTGCCTGTGTCACTGCTTACACCCTGGGTAGCCGTAAGGTAATCCCAGAAATGCGGACTTACCTGGCAGTTGATGGGGGTATGTCGGATAATCCTCGCCCCATTACTTATCAGTCCGTGTATCGTGCCCTCGTCGCCAACCGGATGTCAGCTCCTCTAAAAGAAACAGTCACCATTGCCGGTAAACACTGTGAATCAGGAGATATCCTGATCAAAGAAGCGACTCTGCCTCAAACTGAGCCGGGAGATATCTTCGTAGTTATGGCTACTGGTGCCTACAATTACAGTATGGCTTCTAATTACAATCGGCTGCCTCGACCGGCAGCTGTATTAGTAAATGAGGGAGAAGCCCAGCTGATTTTGCAGCGGGAAACCTACCAGGACTTAATTCGGCAAGATCGTCTACCAAAACGACTTGAAAGAAAGCAGTAACTAGCTTGTAAAGCTTGTTTGGGTGAGTTTGTTTGTTCGCAAATTTCACTCCTAGCGAGTGAAAGAATCATCCTGAGTAGGGTAGTAGCCGCTAGTAGCTAGTCGCTAATGGTTAACAACTAATGGCGTTCTCCCGTTAAAATCAAGCCAGAGTCAAGCATGCCAATACCTATCTTTTATTAACGTTCAATGCCTCCGTCGTCGTCGGGCTCTGTTCCTGACTATGGCTGGTTTCAGTCCTGGTTGCTTCAAAGCATCGATGTCGGATTGGTTCTAGCCCTCACTTATATGGTGCTCCTCATCATTGGGGAGCGCCGCACATTGTGGATGGTTCGAGGGTTAATTGTGCTGATGCTGGCAGCAGCGTTGAGTAATCAACTACATCTAACGCTGTTGAATTTTGTGCTGGAAAAATTGGTGGTTGGCTCGGCTGTGGCGATGGCTGTGATCTTCCAGTCAGAGTTTCGCCGGTTTCTTGAACAGCTAGGGCGAGGGGAAATTGTGCAGTTGTTTCAAGCGCAACGACGCCCAATTCCTAAACCAGACAGTGTCATTGATGAAATTGTGGACGCCGTCAAAGAATTGTCCCAAAATCGGATTGGCGCTCTGATGATTATGGAGACGAATGGTCCGATTGATGAGCGGGATGTTTCTGTACCGGGTGTTCAGCTCAATGCTGAAGTTTCTAAAGAACTGCTGCAAACCATCTTCCAGACGACGACATTGTTGCATGATGGAGCAGTGCTGATTCGTGGCTCCCGCGTCGCTGCTGCTGGTGTGATTTTACCTCTGTCTGACCGTACAGCGTCGCGGCAGCTAGGGACGCGCCATCGGGCGGCGATGGGAATTACGGAGCGTGTCGAAAATTGCCTTTGTATTGTTGTATCCGAAGAGACGGGTTCAATTTCTTTGGCGGAAAGAGGAAAACTAAACCGACCCCTAACTAGCAATAAACTGAAAGAATTGCTAGAGGCTCGATTTTCGACTGCTGTTGACCGTGAGGTAGTTGCTCCAGGTTTACGCAGTTTAGGTCGCCGAATAAAGTCTAAAGTACAGAGACTAGTTTCGCGTTTCCTTCGTCTTCCGTCATCAACTTCTCAAGAGAAGAAATGACTGCTATGCCAACTATGTTACAAGAGCTACCCCGCGACCTTGACCAAGACCGTCTGCCCAGGCATGTGGCGGTGATTATGGATGGCAATGGTCGCTGGGCCAAACGCAAAGGGTTACCCCGGATTATGGGTCACCGGCAGGGGGTAGATGCCCTCAAGGACTTGCTGCGCTGCTGCAAGGATTGGGGAATCCAAGCGCTCACGGCTTATGCCTTTTCTACGGAGAACTGGGGTCGTCCGCATGAGGAAGTGCATTTTTTGATGACGTTGTTTGAGCGGGTGTTGATGCGAGAACTCCAGGAGATGATGCAGGAGAATGTTCGGATTCAGTTTGTGGGGAATTTA
>DATNQP010000516.1:0-5996 GCA_036703965.1 Leptolyngbyaceae cyanobacterium | reverse complement strand
ATCGTAAGTCACCATCAGCGACTCAATCTCCGGTAGCGACGTTTGGGGAGTAATTGTCTTGAGATTTTTGGTCATGTAGCCCTTGACTGGGGCGTGACCAAAACCGTGGTGCAGCGCTAAATCAATGTCCCGACGCGAGACAACTCCGACCAACTGGTCTTTTTCGTCCACCACCGAAAGCCCCGAATGACCATAGCGCAACAAAATTCTTTGGGCTTCGCTAATCGTTGTATCGGGACGAATTGTGCGTACCGGCGACGACATTAACTCTCGTGCAGTTAGAGGCTGGGGAATTTGGTCTTTAAGTTGGTTAACAAGTTGCTCTAGGATGCTTGGGGGATTAACGTCTCGAAGTCTCATCGCTGCCGCCTGGGAATGTCCCCCACCACCTAGGGGTTGGAACAATTCGTTCAAATTGGTCCCCTCAATACGCGATCGCCCAATCACTGTCAGATATGAAGAGGAGGGTGGAGACAAGGGAGAGACAGGGGGATCAGAAAATTCTACCCGATTCCCGATTCCTCCATACTCAGCTGCCAACAGCAGTGCATCACTTTCCGTTAGCTCAAGCAGTCGCGTCACCAAACCCGATAATCCTGGCACATAGTCAGGTGTTTTGAGGAGTATCCAGGCAATGGTGTAGCCTAAGTGGGTTTGTGAGTGCAAACTATTTAGAGCTTCAGTGAATAGTGTTTGCAACTGGGGAGACAACCCTGGATCAACGTATTGAGCAATTTGCCTCACATTCGCCCCAGCCGCCATTAACCAGGCTAAAGCCGCCGCGTCTCGTGGTGTTGTCTGGTCAAAGGTTAGCGAACCTGTATCAACGTGGATACCCAGTGCCATCACCGTCGCCTCAGCAGTTGTCAACTGGATTGAGGTTTGCTGTAACTGTTCGACAATCAAGGTTGTCGTTGCTCCCACTGGCTCAATCTGAGTATGTGTTGCGGGGATATCGGTCTGGATATCCAGGTGATGGTCGTAGACTTCAATAGAGTCCAACTGCGGTAAGTCAAACCACTCAGCAGCTTTGCCTAGGCGATCGCGCTTTTGGGTATCCACTACGATTAAGGAATGAATCTGTTCTGAATTGACAGACCGGCGTTCAATCAGAGCATACTCATCTCGATGCAATGCCAAAAAATCTCGGACAGCCGGGTGAGCGCCACCCGTTAGAACTAGCTTCGCACCAGGTTTGAGTCGCGTCAGGCCCACTGCTGCTCCGAGGGCATCAAAATCAGTTGTTGTATGACACAAAATCAGATCCATTGTTCGCCCCTGAGTGCTTTCACCGGCTGGGATACGCCTTTGCTGGATTTTTGAAGAATCCGTCAACTTTGGAAAGAAGCCTACATCACTACCGCTCAAAAGACTTACAGTAATTTCAAAAAAAGCGGGTCAAATTTTGGTAGCGTACTAAACAGGAAGGATTTAATATCAGTCAAGTTCGGGCTGAATAGTTTCTATCCAGTCCTATGCTCGTTTCGGGAGAACAGGAAATGTCTATCATATTTCAAATATCGCTTGCTGCTTTGGTTGCCTTGTCATTCGTCATGGTTGTCGCTGTCCCAGTTGCTTACGCCTCTCCTCAGAACTGGAATCAATCGAAAAGGTTGATATTCTTAGGTTCTGGCGTTTGGGCTGCTCTTGTCATTCTAGTGGGCGTCTTGAACTTTTTGGTAGTTTAGATTGAAAGAGTAACTCACACAAAAATTTTCAAGATTAACGATTTTACGGGGCAGCCATGGCAGTTTTCGAGGGAAACTTTACTTCATCGGCACCCCTGCGGTTTGCGATCGTCATTGGTCGATTTAATGACCTAGTGACTGGCAAACTTTTAGCAGGGTGTCAAGATTGCTTGAAACGCCACGGTGTGGATACCAATCCCCACGGTACTCAAGTGGATTATATTTGGGTACCTGGAAGTTTTGAGGTACCCCTGCTGGCTCGCGAAGCAGCTCTCAGCCATCGTTATGATGCTGTGATTTGCCTTGGCGCAGTCATCCGGGGTCAAACACCTCATTTTGATTATGTTGCGGCTGAAGTTTCTAAAGGAATTGCTGCGGCTGGTTTTGAAACTGGTGTGCCGGTAATCTATGGAATCTTGACAGCAGATACCATGCAGCAAGCCCTAGAACGCGCGGGGATCAAGAGTAATAAGGGTTGGGACTATGCCATGAACGCATTGGAAATGGCAAGTTTAATGCAGCAGTTTCGGGGAAATGGGTCAGCTTCGGCTTACAGTTCTTATGAGGCTGATGCTGTTACTACCCAGGCACTGCCGGTTTCCTCAAATCGAACAATTGCCTCAGAGTCAACGCATGAATATAAAGAGTCTGGTAACACATGAGGAGTTGACCAAAGGAGAATTTGCAACTCAGGAGTCATAAGGGGTGGGAAAAGCTCATACCCAGGCTTTGACCTCAGTATCCGTCAGCGCTTGTTCCAACTTGACATATTCGCTTTTGGCAGCCGCTAAAATATGCTTCATCATCACGGGTTTCCCTGCATCTACCGCTACAAAAGCAGCATTCAATTCATCAAATAACAAAATCGCACCCCCGGCTTCAGCCGCATCAAAAATCCGCCGCAGGTTCTTCTCTGTCTCGCCAATATATTTACAAGGGAACTTGCCAAAACAAGTGACCGCTCGCCTCCTCAGTCATCCCTACTACTGGGCACCCTTCATTCTGACGGGCAACGGCTTATAGGGCACCCTGTTAGGGTGCCCCCACAAGATTTACAAGGGTGCGATCGCTATCTGTTCGACAAGCTTTCTATACTCAGGGGAACCATATCTCCAGTTGTTGTTAGTCCCAATAACATCCGCTCATGCGGTCGAATAAACTTGCCCGTCAGTACACAGCGCTCTTCTTGTTGAGCCGTTGCCTCAATGCTGGCTCGAATATCAGAGTGCGAAAATTCGGGTCGATAATCACCGGATTTTTGCTGCACATAGTTCCAGAGGACATCTCGAATCAGAGCTTGATATCCTTGGTTGCCGGAGAGGTCTTTGAGCTTCTCCTTCAACTCCCGTTCCAGACGGATGCTGGTAACTTCCATATCAGTAGTTGCAGTCCGGGTGAGTGTACGTAACATCATTTTTTTTCCTCAATATCTGGACATGTTCGTAATACAAGTGTAGTATTTAAAAGTCAGCTTTAAAATTCATCTTCAGGAAATTACCTTCTGTGACCCTTCATCTATCTTGCTCCACCCCATCTCCTGCCGTTGCTAGCCTCCGAGGTTGGCAATCAGCAGGAATGTCGGTGGAATTTTTGTATGAGGGCAGAGATAGCTCGATAGAGCTGCACACAGCAGAGATTGGCAATCACTTTAATAAAGACGCCGGAAATTTAACAGCAGTCGATAGCAAAGCCGGACGCGATAGCGTCTTTCCACAACAACATAAATGCAGCGGGAGGTACAGGCGAAAAACGGCCGTACCAACATAGGACGAGAAAACCCTAAAAGTTTTTCCAGCCCCCGCTCTTAACGACAAGAAGCGGGGGTTCTTGTATGAGGAGTCAAACCGTGACGAGCGCAACTGAAGTGTTAAGGCAATCCGTGGTGGTGTTCTCCAAGAACTACCTACCAGTCAGTCGGGTCAACATCAAGCGAGCGATTGTTCTCCTCGTAACGGGGAAAGCTGAACCGCTAGATTTCAGCGGCAAAGCGTACAGTGTACATTCGCCGAGTGTAGTGCTTGTAGTACCCGAACAAATTCGCTTGACGATGACCGATACAGAGCGGGTTTGGAGAGTTCCTCCGGTGAATCGACGGGAAGTCCTCAGGCGGGACAAGCACACCTGCCAATACTGCGGTAGCACCAAACACTTAACGCTCGATCACGTCATTCCCCGGTCAAAAGGCGGAAAACACAGTTGGGACAACGTAGTTATAGCCTGCGAGCAGTGCAACAGCCGAAAAGGCGATCGCACTCCAAGCCAAGCGGGAATGATGCTACGTACCAAGCCTAAAGCGCCAATGCACCCAGCTGTTGCCTTTGCGGAACAGTTCTGGCGCGAACAGCAAGTAAACCTGGAATAGCAGGAGAAACATAGCTGATGCTGAAACTCACATATACCGAAAACGGCTTCTACCTAGAGCGTCTGGCTCAACCTCTTGAGGATTGGGTCGCGGCACGAGTGATTCTCGCGCTGAGAGCGGGTACAAGCCTCTGCCTCGAACCCAGCACTGCCTCGTTTTTGCTCCCAGCAGACTTGTCGCAGTTGCGTCATCTAGAACGGCAGCAGGAAGGAGAAGAGGCGATCGCTCTTTCTCTTTGCGATGCAGAATACGTCGAAGTCAGCCTCCAAGGAAGCTGGATGACATCCAACACAGATGGAGCTGAAGGCGTCTTTGTAACATCGATGAGTTACGCGGTTGAATTCTTCCTCCTCAAGCTCTGGGAAGAGTCTCAAATTCGGACTCGTTGCCTTCCTTAAACAAGGTAAGCCAATCCTAGTTAGTTGAACGTTTGTAGAGGTAGTACTGTGGTGCTACCTTTACTTTCCTTTACCTGAATTAGGGAAAGAGTGTTGTTTTTCGTAGGTTTTGATGCGGATGCGATCGCCACCAGCCTTTCCTTTTCAATAAAACTGTAGGGGCGGGTTTCACCGATAATACCTCAACTGTAAAGACCAACTTATATAAACCCGTCCGCTTAAAAGAAGAAAAGAAGACTACAACCCTATAATTTTCTTCAATCCCTCTTGCAGCAAGACATTCTAGCTCTCAAAAAAAAGTTTTCCAAAACCCTTGACATCTTGTGTAGTATTTATGTAGTATAAATGTAGTCAAGCAAAGGAAGGAGCCTAAAACTCCCAACTCCAAGAATCATGTTCTTACTATTCATTCAACTCTCCGGTCAATCCAGACAGCGAAGAGAGTCAAATAAGAAACCAAACCAGCCTCCTTTCAGGAAACTGGATGGAGAGCAAGAACAAGGGTCATCTGCACAGATTAATCAAATAGAAACCAACGTTCGCTATCACAATATCGGACAGATATATCACCTAGAGCGTCGGTTCTTTCTCTAAATCTTCAAAGTCTTTTACTGAACCTTGAAAACTGAATAAGAAAGCACCTATTTATTTCATCAATCTGTGCTGAAAGCCATAGGCACAGATGTCTTGAAGGGAAGCGTAGCTCAACTGATATTACAGGATTTTCTTAACCTGTTCTTAAAAACAGTTGATGTCCTCTTCTTAAAAGAGCTTAGGGTTAAAACCTTCTACGCTCCCCAAAATCAAGACCTATAAACGGTGGGAATTGCTGATTGAGTCCTGGGGTTATAGCTCAGTTGGTTAGAGCAGTGCCTTGTCACGGCAAAGGTCGCCGGTTCGAGTCCGGTTAGCCCCGCTCAACAGCAATTATGGAAGTTTAAAACTTCCTTCTCCCACCCAATGGCCCCATCGAATAAGGGCTAATTCACCTGTCTTTCAAGCAGGCAATACGGGTTCAAATCCCGTTGGGGCTATCAGATTGATGAACGAGGTCGAGTACCCAAGCGGTTTAAGGGAGCGGATTGCAAACTCGTTATTCGTGGGTTCAAATCCCACCTCGACCTCTCAAGAAAGCAAATCATCTGGTGCATGGGAGTATAGCTCAACTGGCAGAGCAGACGGCTCTTAACCGTATGGTTGCAGGTTCGACCCCTGCTACTCCCACTCAGTACACAAGGCTCCATCGTCTAGTGGTTAGGACGCTGCTCTGTCGAAGCGGAGACAGGGGTTCAAATCCCCTTGGAGTCGTTGTCTGGGAGTATAGCTCAGAGGTAGAGCAGTCCTCTCATAAGGGACTAGTCGCAGGTACCCTTCGGGAACGCTAACGCGAACAAGTCCTGCTACTCCTACTGACAAACATAGCCTCATCGTCTAGTGGTTAGGACGCTGCCCCCTCAAGGCAGAGATAGGAGTTCAAGTCTCCTTGGGGCTATCTGGAGAGGTGGCTGAATGGTTAAAGCGCTCGTTTGCTAAATGAGTTTGGGTTAT
>DATNQP010000515.1:0-13952 GCA_036703965.1 Leptolyngbyaceae cyanobacterium | reverse complement strand
CGCGATCGCGCCAAGTAGTAGAGAAAATCTGTGCTTGACCTAAAGCAAATCCGGGAAAATCAACAAGGCGTCCAAGAGCTACTAGACCGGCGCGGTGCCGGTCAATATGACCTACAGCCGATTTTGGAGTTAAATCACCGTCAACGGGAACTGGAAACATCGCGAACCCAGTTGCAAGCCCGTAGTAACGAAATTGGTAAATTAATTGGTCAAAACATCAAAGCAGGCACTCCTGCTGACGCACCAGAACTGCAAGCACTGCGGGACGAAGGTAATCAAGTCAAAGCGACTCTGAGCGAACTGGAACCAAAGGAAAAAGACCTCAAAGCCGAGTTAGAAGCCCTTTTATTATCACTTCCTAACCTGCCCAGCGAATTAACGCCTATCGGCAAGAGTGAAGAGGAGAATGTAGAAGTTGGTCGCTGGGGTGACCAATACATTCACCAAGATGCCAAGATTCTTCCCCATTGGGAAATTGGCGAAAAGCTAGGCATTCTCAATTTTGAGCGTGCGGTGAAAGTCGCTCAAAGCCGATTTGTCACACTGATGGGTGCTGGTGCGGCTTTAGAACGGGCGCTGATTAGCTTCATGCTCGATCAGCAAATCGCTGCCGGTTATCTGGAAGTGATGCCGCCGATACTGATCAACAGCCAGTCCCTGACAGCGACAGGTCAGCTACCCAAGTTTGCGGAAGAAAGCTTCAAGTGCGACGCCGATGATTTGTGGCTCTCTCCCACTGCCGAAGTACCGTTAACCAATCTCTACCGAGATGACATCCTGGAAGCATCTGTGCTACCCATCTATCACTGTGCCTATACCCCTTGCTTTCGGCGTGAAGCTGGTAGCTACGGGCGAGACACGCGGGGGCTGATTCGACTGCACCAGTTTAATAAAGTTGAGCTAGTAAAAGTTGTTCATCCCAGTACCTCTGATGATGAGCTTCAAAAACTGGTTCAGGATGCGGCGGCGATTTTGGAAGCCTTACAGTTGCCCTACCGCATTGTGGAACTTTGTACTGGTGATTTAGGTTTCTCAGCACGTCAGACCTACGACTTGGAAGTTTGGCTACCCTCTGCTGGGAAGTACCGTGAGATTTCCAGTTGCTCAAATTGCGGTGATTTTCAGGCGCGGCGCGGCAATATTCGCTTTAAAGAGGCTGGCAAGAAAGGTACTCAATTTGTCCATACTCTCAATGGTTCTGGATTAGCGGTAGGGCGAACGATGTCGGCGATTCTGGAGAATTATCAGCAACCAGACGGAACGGTCAAGATACCGGAGGTTCTGCAACCTTATCTAGGACGTGAAGTGTTGTAAGTCTGGGGACTAGGGACTAGGGACTAGGGACTAGGGACTACGGACTAGGGACTAGCAAGAGAATTCTAAGTCGCCCAAGTATTGAAAATTACCAGTCTCTAGCCCCCACTTCTGAATCATTTAACATTCCAGCTGCTCTTTTAAACGTTGCTCCAGCTTCTCTAGTAAGGTATCAACATCCTTACCAACTTGCTCAAAACAAGCAGATGGTGGGGGTTCCGGTTCAAACTGAATCAGCTTGATTTGGTCATTGCCAATCCCAATAATTAGAACTTCCTGCTCAGGTTTATGAGCATCCACAATTCCCAAAATTTCCTGAAGCTGGTTCTTTGCCTTGCGATTCAGTTCCTCGATCGCATTTCTAGGACAATAGACAAAATGGGGCGTCGGTTGAAGGTCTATTCCTAGAGTATCCTCACTTTCTCCCCGTTCCAAAAATAGGCCCCAAGCCAGTGCTGCCAGTTCTTGCTGATTATCTTGAGCGAACTGATCGAGCTGATGTTTCCACTTATCTTCTGCCCTTTCCGGTTGGGGTGTACCGAACATTATCATGGTCTAAATCCCGTCATTGCAAAGCGCATTTCATTTTAGACCAGACTGGACACGCCAGAGGCTGGCATAAATCCTCTGTTGCTCTAGCAATTCTTCATGTCGCCCTTGCTCGACTAATTTGCCGTATTCCATGACGTAGATACAATCGGCATTGCGGACAGTGGAAAGACGATGGGCGATCGCAATTGTCGTCCTATTTTTGGTAATTTTCTCCAGCGATCGCTGAATTGCTGCCTCGGTTTCATTATCCACGGCAGAAGTCGCTTCATCGAGAATCAGAACGGGGGGATTCTTCAAGATGGCACGCGCGATCGCAATCCGCTGCTGTTGCCCTCCCGATAATTTCTGACCGCGTTCCCCGACAATCGTGTCATAACCTTGGGGCAGTCTGTTGATGAACTCATGGGCTTCGGCAATCTCAGCAGCTGCCATCACCTCAGCTAGGGTTGCATCAAAACTGCCGTAGGCGATGTTCTCCTTCACGGTGCCATGAAATAAAAACACATCCTGGCTCACTAAACCAATGGCACGACGCAAATCCCTTAACTGCAATTTGTGTATTTCAATGCCATCAAGGGTAATTGTTCCCGAATGCACTTCATACAGTCGCAATAACAGTTTCACCAGCGTACTCTTGCCGGAACCTGTGGAACCAACAATTGCAATGGTTTTACCAGCAGGGATATGGAGAGAGAGATTTTCAATGACAGGCGTTCGCCCCTGGTAAGCGAAGCTAACATCTTTGAAATCCAACTCCCCGCGCACTTGAGTAACTGGCAACGGTATGTCTCCTGGGTGCATTTCTATGGGAGTATCCAGCAGATTCATCACCCGCGTTGTGGAAGCCATCGCCCGTTGATACTGATCGAGCGTTTCTCCCAGGCGTGTCAAAGGCCAAAGCAGGCGCTGTGTTAGGAACACCAACACACTGTAAGTTCCGACAGACATCTTTCCAGCAACCGTATCCATCCCGCCGTAGAGCAAAATGCCTGTAAAGCCCAACAAGATGATCATCCGAATCAAGGGCACAAATGCTGCCGAAAGTGCGATCGCGCGTTGGTTACTGACACGGTAGGCTTGACTTTGAGCTTCTATACGCCGACTTTCATACTCTTCGGCTGTAAAGCTTTTAATCGTAGTGATGCCCGTCAGATTATTTGCCAACTGACTATTGATCAAACTCACCTGTTCTCGGACATCAGCGTAGCGAGGAGCAAGGAGACGCTGAAAGGCGATCGAACCCCAAAGGATAAAGGGCATGGGCAGGATTGTCATCCAAGCAACACCAGGAGCCAGAATAAAGAACGTGGCACCAATAATCACCGCAGTCGTGGTTACCTGGATGATGTCATTAGCTCCCACATCCAGGAAGCGCTCTAGTTGATTAATGTCATCACTCAAAATCGACATTAATCTCCCAGTACTCCTGTCCTCAAAATAAGCAAGTTCCAGGGATTGCAAATGCTCATAGGCATCTAAGCGCAAGTCGTGCTCAATCGACTGCGACAGATTGCGCCACAGCCGAGCATAAGCATATTCAAAGATTGATTCCAATCCCCAAATGATGAAGCTGAGGAAGGTGAGGAGTAACAGTTGCCCGAAGACATCTCTGACACCTAGCTGAGCAATCAGTGAATCCTGCTTTTTCACCACCACATCTACCGCCGCACCAATTAAAGCAGGTGGTGCCAAGTCAAAGATTTTATTGAGAATCGAGCAAGCGATCGCCTGCCAGATTTGAGTGCGATAGTTATGTCCGTAATTAATCAAACGCCTTAAGGGAGGCGCTGATTGTGGGAGATTCTTCCTGGTTTTAGAGCGAGGCGATCGCTTCTGTAATCCTGAACTTGGCACGCTGAGCAACCCTGAATTATAAAGACTATTTTGCCCTGGGTATTTTAATCCTAAAGTAGGAAAATTATAGATGTCGTAGGTAGTAGGAGGAGTCTGGATCAGTTGCGGTGGTTGTTACTGTAACGGATTCTGGCACCTGCCCACTGGAGCTTTTCCCGTAACGTTTGGTAATAGGAATAGCTCTCTCGCAAAATCACGAACTTTGCATAACAATCGGCAATGCGGACATCCACGCGCTGTCCCGGCCATATTGAAGTTGCCAGGACACCATCCATCCAGAGCTTTGTACTCAACTCATAATCAGCTAGAGGCCAGACGCTAACAACGGAGCCAGAGGGCAGGACGATGGGGCGGCTAGAAAGACTTAAGGGGCAAATCGGCGTTACAATGATCGCTTCCATGCCATCGTGCAAAATTGGACCATTGGCAGAAATAGTGTAGCAAGTCGAGCCAGTAGGCGTTGCGATAATTAGCCCATCTCCCTGATACTGATCGACAACTTCCCCGTCAATTTCCATCTCCAGAATCGAGGTAATCATCCGATCTGCTGAGGCGGGCTTAACGCACATTTCATTCAATGCCAGGAAGCGATCGCTTACAGGTTCAGTATTCGGATGTAGGAAGTTTGCGCCACGCCCATCGCCCTCAAACACAGACGCCTGTACCATCATCCGCCTCTGGAGAGCATAGCGGTCTTCTTGTAGTCGATCCCAAACCTTTTCGGTGTCTGTAAATTCCTCAAGCGGTTCTGTCAGAAAGCCTAGATGTCCCCCCACATTCACCGCCAACATCGGGATTCCTTCGGCGGCAAGATGTCTCGCCGCTGCCAGCGCTGTACCATCCCCACCCAAAACCACTGCCAAATCAATCTGATCCATTGCAGAGGCCAAAAAGACGGGATAGGGATTATCCTTCGGACCACTCGGTCCAATCAGGACGTGGCACTGACGTTTTTCCAATTGCCGAGCGCATTTTTCAGCCCAACTCCGACCTTGGGAGTCTCCGGCTTTGTGAATAATAATGACCTGCTTTAGCTGCACGTTGACCTCATTCCCAACCCCTTGTGTTCATTGACATTCATTGTAGAAAGTCTCACTGCTTGAGCCAGCCTAGGAGCTGGCTTTCTCATAACGCATCAGGTCCGGGCAAAGCTCCTTGAATAACACAACAGTAGCCCGAAACAAGATACGGATAATCCTATCGCGACCAGGAATGATATCTCTATCAGGTAAGTGCTTACCGTCCTTATACTGCAACTTACGAAATTCAATCAGTTACAGTTGGCTCATTTTGAGAAAAATGGGAAAAACAAAATCCCACCGCTCACGAGAGGCAGTGGGTGAAACTATCAATCACAAAAACTTTTCTATTTGCAAAAGGGGTTCTCCTGAAAGGAGATTATGGGGAGCGAAACATTTCACTCCCCTCTTGCTTAGGAATCTACTTATACTGAACCCGGTCTACTTAACAGTTTGTACGGACTTCCAGCTATTAGACACCATCCCCGGTGCGTTTTCGGGTACTTGTGCCTCAGAGCTTCCCTCTACGGATTTAGCGGAGAGAGTCTTTTGTATAGACGCCATCTGAACCATGATTTGTTGGAGTTGAGTATGGAGTTCCTCAACCTCTAATGGCGTTGGTGATTTCGTCTCCAGGGATGGCTTGACCAATTCCTTCGCTTGAGTATAGCCCAGGAAAGTTTGAGCACAAGGAAACTGACGCGCCGCTGCTTGCACCGTAACTGAAGAGGGGGTTACGGGTTGAGTCTCAAGCGGTTGCTCGGTAATCACTAGAGCCTCGACCACCGACTCGGCTTTTTGGTGTGTAGCTGTAGTGTTTAGCGCTTGCTCAAGTGTCACTTCTTCATCCACGAACCCGCTTAGCAAAGAGGCTTCAATGCGGGCTTCTGAAAGTTTAAGTGCCTCTAACTGTGCTTCCTTTGCCTTAAGGTTTTGCTCCAGCTCCAATAATTGTGCTTCGGCTTGAGACGATTTGCGTGAAGAGAACCGCCAGCCGGTAAGAGCGACACTAGCGATGCCTGCGCCCACACTCATTGCACTTGCCAAGCCAAGATAGGGGGTTGCAACATCCCGCAGTTGACCTTGAAACACCGGTTCTTGCTGAAGCTGGATGGCTATTGGCTTCTTTCCGAGCACAGCTAGCGGTAAGCTAAGTGCGGCAAAGACCGCTGCTGAAATTACTACTGGTGTCAAGACAAATTTGTTAACGGTAGAGCAAGTCATGATTGATAGTTCCAGTGATAATCCTTTTGCTTCTTTCAAGTTAATCTCTGAGCGATTAAATTGCCGTAAAGCATTGATGAGGACTTCAATAAAAAGATAAATTTTTTGTGTCCCTGACTCTATCAGGATGGGACAGGTAAAGCCATTGTAAAGAAAACGCAAAAAATCATTAAGTTTAAAAAACTTTCAAACCTCCGATGACCTATCGTTTGATAAGCGGCTGTGCATTTAACGAATTCGCCTGGGACTTCCCGGTGGGTCGTTCACCTTGCATATACACTTTAAGGTCAATGGAACTGAGTTAAGAACTCCCCTGCACACTCATCAACCCTTGTGCAGGGGGTTTGGGGGAGGCACTGCGTCCCCAATGGGGGGTTTGGGGGGCATTGGGGTCCCCTCTGGGGTTGGGGGGCTTTCCCCCCAATCCAGGTTTTTCCAAACACGACTAAATTTCGCTTAAGTCAGTGCCATTCACTTTAAGGTAAATTACGCAGACGAGATTACAGTAAACCAACCGCTAGCTCACTTACCCATTAGTGGCTTGTTGGGCGGAATGTGAGTTTCTTGCGTCAGTTAATTTTGGATGTTGAAGCCAGGTAAGCCAGGTTTATGCCCTGGAATGATTGCAAAAACTAATAAATTCAATTAATTTTATTTATATTGATTTGTTCCTTCTACCAAAAATCGGTTGTGTTTCAACTTCTATATCCGCTGGTTCACGCTATCCAGCCGTATTTGGTGTCGCTGTGCTTTTTCTTGACTTGGGGGTTAATCTTTCTGTTGGTTTTGACGCTCTGGTCTGCAATTAGAGAAAGTGTAGCTACCGCCAAACGTCTGCATCAAATCCCTTGTACCCACTGTCAGTTTTTTACTAATGATTACCGCCTTAAATGTACGGTAAATCCCTCGATTGCCAATTCCGAGGCAGCCATTAACTGTTCAGACTATTGCCCGAACCATAATCGAGTTACTCTGACTTAGGAAGTAGATGTTTTTTTAAAGGCTAATAGGTAATGCTGGTTCAAAAGCTCAACGCTTGTACAGAATTCATCGCTGGTGATGGTACCAAGCTACGAGAGCTATTACACCCGGATAAGCAACCGTTAGAGTTGCGCTACAGTTTGGCACATGCAACTGTGCCAGTGGGGCAAACTTCAGTGCCCCACTCGTTAAAAACATCTGAGGTTTACTATATCCTCAGTGGCACTGGTGAGATGCACATTGATGGCGAAACTCAACGAGTCGAACCAGGGGATGCGGTTTATATTCCTCCCAAGGCTAGGCAATTTATTCGTAATTCGGGAATAGAGCCGCTGGTGTTTATCTGCATTGTTGAGCCAGCATGGCGAAAGGAAGATGAGACGGTTTACGAAACCTAAGGCAATCAGCAACTTACGAGATACTCACTAAATAGCGATCGCTCTAGAGAGCATCCCAATTGTGTAACCTGAGCTTATAGTGACGCTTGAGGTGCCTCCCTAGCATGGGAAATCTGCAAAAACGGGATGCCCGCGATCGCCCGTTGCTTAGTCCTCTAGAGAAACAGGTAGCCGCACTTAACTTATGGATGGGGATAAATAACTAGCAATTATTCCCTCCCTTTGTTCAGTGCGGCTGGGGGCAAAATATCTCGCGAGAAAGATTTAGAAGCGATCGCTATTTTGTCAATAAGGTGCTGGAATTTCAGCTGATTGACAAACAGTTCCCTAGCGACTTAGTTGGGCAAGAAAGATTAGAAAGTGTTTGACTTTTCTACTGTAGACGCAACGCTTTGGGCAGTTTTACCGTTTTTATGAGTATGACCGTTGCCATTGCGGGGCTGAATGACTCCATATCCGCCATGATTTCGTTCGTAAATCACGTTGATCTCGTTAGTTTTGACGTTCCGGAACATATAGAAGTCGTGATCTACTAGTTGTAGCTGTTCTAATGCTTCCTCTATCGTCATTGGCGGCATCGCGAAGTACTTCATACGCACGACTTCGTTGGGGAGTTCAGGAGTGCGATCGCCAATCAGATCGTCTTCTACCGGCACGGCATCAACCAGAACACCTGTCTTAGGTTGAGCGTGGGTCTTCTGATGTTGTATCTTCTCTTTGTATTTCCGCAGTTGGCGCTGAATTTTATCAGCGACCAGATCAATGCTAGCGTACAAGTCTTCGCTACCCTCCTGGGCACGAATTACTGTTCCGTTGGCATAAATGGTCACTTCAGCAGTCTGCTTAGAATTTATCCGGGGATTACGAGCGACAGAGAGATGTACATCCACCTCGGTTGTCATGTTCTGAAAGTGACTCACCGCCTTTTCAATTTTTTGATGTACATACTCATGGATCGCATCGGTAATTTCGATGTTTTTGCCCTGGATCACTAGCTTCATACTGACTACTCCGTCCTTTACTGTTTGAGTCGTAAAGAGCAACGGGGGCTAGAATTGCTGCTCTTGGAGGATACTTTCATTGTAGGACTGAGTTTTTAGCGACCCAGATGTAAGCAGCAATACTTTACCTAAGTTAGTTCTTTGCAGCGTTCCTTAACCAAGAGAGCAATAGCTCTAAAAAGTAACCCCGTCCTTCTTAACTACGGCAAGGGCGGGATTGCTTGTGTTGTGATGGCTTCCAGACGCCAAGCAGGCTTACGAGAGGATCATCTCTCAAATCGTTCTACCCGCAGTTACAACCGTGATGACCACAGGTTTCTCCCTCAGGATGACTGTTGGCACAGGCTTCACTACAGTAATACTTGCTATCCTTTTCTACAGCATCATTGGTGGCAACGATGCAGAGGCACGATTCACAGGCACATTTCATTTCAGTTACGCTAGTCATTGCTTTTTCGGTGATTCAATTCTTCAAGTTAAGGATAACACATGAACATATATTCATAGATAACGCTATGTAATCTTTAACTATTTGAGGTTAGACAGACGATTGAGGTTACCTCAGCTTACTTTTTGTTCCCTGCTTGCCAATACCTATATAAGTTTGCTACCTTAGTTAAGCGCTAAAACAACAGGCCGGGATAGCTCAGTTGGTAGAGCAGGGGACTGAAAATCCCCGTGTCGGCGGTTCAAGTCCGCCTCCTGGCATATTTCATTGTCCGTTCATGGCTTGCTCAAAACGTTTGTTTACTTCATTCCAGTTAACGACGTTCCACCAAGCTGTTAAGTAATCGGCACGCTTATTCTGGTACTTGAGATAGTAGGCGTGCTCCCAAACGTCGTTGCCCATGATGGGGTAGCTACCCTCCATCAAGGGACTATCTTGGTTAGGTGTACTGGTTACTTGTAGCTTGCCATCCTTAGTGCGAATCAGCCAAGCCCAGCCACTGCCAAAATGCTTAGTACCAGCATCGTTGAATTGTTCCTTAAAGGCATCAACGCTGCCGAAAGTTTCTTTAATCGCCACCGCGATCGCGCCTTTTGGTTGCCCACCGCCGTTAGGACTCATAATTTCCCAAAACATGGTGTGGTTCACATGCCCCCCACCGTTGTTGCGTACTGTTACCCGGATCGCTTCTGGCACATTGTTAATGTCACGAAGCAACTCTTCAGCACTCTTGCTTTTGAGATCTGGGTACTTATTCACCGCTTCATTCAAGTTTTTCACATAAGCTGCATGGTGCTTGTCGTGGTGGAACCGCATCGTTGTCGCATCAATGTAGGGTTCCAAAGCCTTGTAGTCATAGCGTAGAGGCGGCAGTTGGAAAGTCTCTCCACTCTCATTCTGCTTAGTGTCTAAAAGCCGTTCAGGGGCAGTGGCGAAAGTTCCCAAAGCAGCTGTTCCTGTAGTTGCACCCAGTAAAAGCAGGAAGTGGCGACGATTGAGAGTCATAAATTTTACTAAATTCTGCAAATTGACAGTGTTAGATAAAGTCTAAAATGTTTCCTTTACTGCCAGTGGTAAGTAGATGGACATAAATAAACGTAACGGGAGCATCCTGTTTTTGCAAATTTACCCTTTGCAGGGGTTCACCTCAAGTGCATCTAGAAGCTCAGGTTACAAAATTCAGATGCTCCCTATCCAGAGGCTTCATGTGAATTTTTAGCGAGTATTCAATTCCTTAATTTGCAGGCGATCGCAGTAAATCTTCTCGGCTAAAATCGTACTAACTATTTCAGGGGTATAAATTTCTAATTGCGCCGCTGGTAAAGCTTCAAACAAGAGACGCTGTTTTGGAAAAACCACATGTTCAAAGTACCAATTATAAATATTTGTAATTCGAGCTATTTGAATTTGACTACTGCCATTGACATAACAGCAAAGAATCCGATTCGAGTACTCAGAAGGTAAGGAATCCAGGATTTGAGTCATAATCACCTATCTACCTCAATATCCATGTCTATTCACAGTACTGAATAAATGTGAAAATTTTGTGACAATTAGCAGTAAGTTGGTGGTGGTCACACAAGTATCCGCTACAGACCCCACTACTCTGATCGCTCTAGGAGGTAAAAAAATGCTCTCTTACTAAGACAGACAGAGAGCATACTTCAGGCATTCATGATTGGAAATCGAGCATTTTCTAAGAAAACAGTACAAAAAAAACGTGAAAATTTCGTGAAAACTATCAGCAATGTCGCGATAGCTGCTCTTGCTACTCAGGAGCGATTTCTTTAGGTTGGCGTAGCAAGACATCAGGGGCGTTTCGCTCTTCTGGCTTTGTGCTCATCTAACCTAACCCTGTGACTTCTTAGCTTCTGACTTTAAATAGTGAATGAAGCAATTGTTTCTAAAGATAAGACGGCTTCATCCAAGATTGCTCTACTCATATCTTGCACCTGGCGGTTGAAACCGCTCAGCGACAGCGAGCACACAAACAAAACCTGCCTCCGCAGGTTACAAAACCGTTGATTTTTGGTTAGTCCGCGCAGGCGGACTTAGTTTGTATAGCCCCAGAATTCCATTCTGAGGGCTTGGTGCAAGATGTCAGTCTATCTAAGTTAACCCCACTCAAGTTGCCTCCCTTGAGATTTGCTCTTGCTAAGTTTACCTGAACTAAGTGTGCTTTAGTCAGATTGCCTTGCGTCAAGTTGGCTCGACTCAGATTTGTTGCCCTCAAAACTGCTTTATAAAGAATTGCTTTCTTCAGACTGACTCCGCTGAGATTTGCTAAAGAGTGAAAAACTTGGGAAGAGAACCGCTAAAGCCATTAAACTTTATATTTTTTTAACTTATGGGTTGTATTTAAGGCGATAACCTACCCCATAAACAGTTTCAATGGAGCCTAGTACAAGATTTCAGCCAAAAACAGTTGGTAATTTGTCCACATGAGTGAACTGCGTGCATTAATTTTTGACGTTGATGGGACCTTGGCGGACACGGAACGCGATGGTCATAGAGTTGCTTCTAATCGCGCCTTTGCGGAAGTAGGGTTGGATTGGGAGTGGTCAGTTTCGTTATACGGCGAATTACTCGCGATCACGGGGGGTAAGGAGCGCTTCCGCTTTTACCTGAACCAGTACCGACCTGATTTCCATCCGTCTACTGGACTCGACGAATTTATCGCCGACCTTCATGCCACTAAAATTAAGCATTACGGTCAACTGATAGCCGAAGGTGCTATCCCCCTGCGTCCTGGGGTGAAGCGATTGCTGGAAGAGGCGCGAGTACAAGGGATGCGTTTGGCGATCGCGACTACATCAGCACTACCAAATGTCACTGCCCTATTGGAACACAATCTTGGCTCAGATAGTCCTGCCTGGTTTGACGTGATCGGTACTGGTGACATTGTGCCTGCCAAAAAGCCAGCTCCAGATATTTATCAGTATGTGCTACAGGTGCTGGGCTTAGAAGCAAAGGATTGCCTTGCTTTAGAGGATTCACATCATGGTCTGACTGCCGCCTGTCAAGCAGGATTGAAGACGGTTATTACTGTTAACGATTACACGCAAGGCGAAGATTTTTCCGGTGCAATACTGGTGTTAAATCACCTGGGAGAACCGGATCTACCCTTTACTGTCCTGGCTGGTAATGCTGGGGATGCAAGTTATCTAGATATAGGACTGGTGCATCGTCTGCACGAGAACTGACCTGCCTGGATTGAAAATCCCCTACCCCTAAATCTGCCGCAACTCATAACTCGTTAATTGCCGAGGCGATATCAGCGATAAATTTATTCTGCCGAGTCCGAGACCAATCTAATACATCATCCATATCATCGAACGCTTGCTGTGCAGAAGAAGAAGCGATCGCGGCAACCAGAAGATTAGCAAAGTCCTCTGGTTTTTCAGCGATTTTAACAGTTCGTGGATAATCAGAAATCCCCCGCAAAGCCAACGGAGTTAACACAATTGCTGACCCTGAGGCGATCGCATCTAGCGTCTTCATCTGTACACCACTGCCACTCAGAGTAGGAATCGCCACAACTTTGGCTTGTGCCATAAACTCTTGGGCATCTGGTACAAAACCCAAGTAATGAATATTGGGGTATTTTCCAGCTAGCCACTCAGCACTATGCCCTGCAACATGAATTGACAGGTCAGTGGGTAATAGAGGATAAACAGTTTGAAGAAACCATTGCAGTCCCTCCTCATTTGCCCTCCATGCCCAGCTGCCTATAATACCAATATCAAAGGTTTTGTTTACTGGTTTGTCTCTTGATTTTTTCGCTAACCCGAAAGATAAGAGTTTAACTCCAACTCCTCCCTTAATATTAGAAAAATAATTGAAATCATGTTGTGCAATTGTCCAAACCTGTCTGGCGGTGACGGCCAACCTATCTTCGATTGATTTAATCAGGTTAGCATCTCGCTTATAAATCCATTTTGAGACAAAACTACCTGCACTCTTCGCTGAATCTCCATAAACCTCATGTTCAACGTTGTGAGCAATGATTACAAGCTTATCTTTAGCTTCAATAAAACGTTCAATCCAACCGACTTGAGCATGATCGATTATGAAAACATCATAATTCTTAGAATCTATAAGTTCTTTGACTATTTTTATATACCGATTAGAGTAATATTTTGCGGCTGAGTAAGGAAGTCCTTTGATGATACTAAAAATCAACCAAATAATTGTATAAACTTTTGATTTTTTAGTTTCTATATAACGTTGATCGACTAAAATTTCTTGTGGCTTTTTATCCAGGACATCATCTTTCCGAAAATATCCTACGACTGAAACATTGTATCCATTCTGCTGAAGTGCATCAATAAAGTATTCTGACGCAACCTCCCCGCCGTTTTTGTTCCGAGGAAGAACTGTGGTTAAAAAAAGAATTTGCATAAACTCGGATTTGTCTATTTTTCAATGATTACCAAAATGGGTTAAATAGAACAGAAAACTTCCTCAATTTGTGACTGATTGAGCGCACGACCAATCAGTACTAGGCGAGTCTGGCGCAGTTCAGAAGCTTGCCAAGGGCGGTCAAAAAAATGCTCCAAGCGATCGCCTACTCCTTGTACTACCATCCGCATCGGCTTGTTGGGAACATGCACAAAGCCTTTAATTCGGTAAATTTCCTGCTCCTGCACTAGCTGTTTCAACGTTGCCGTGAGTACTTTCGGCTCGAAAGCTTGGTCTAAAATTATGTGAACCGAGTTGATTTCGTCATCATGCTCGTGGTCTTCCTCTGTATCGTGGTGGCTGGGACGAGCGTCTAAATTATCTTCCACCGCTGCATTGAATCCCAACAGAAGGTCAGGGTTAATCTCACCAGCGCGGCAAGGAACCACCTTCACCCCCTGAGGTAGCTGCTGTCGTAACCAGTTTTGTACCTTGGTTTGAGTCTGAGCGTCCACTAAATCAACCTTCGTCAGTAGCACCAAATCCGCACAAGCTAGCTGGTCTTCAAACAGTTCCTCAATTGGAGTTTCATGTTCCAGATTGGGGTCGGCATTGCGTTGTGCTTCCAACGCGTCGAGGTCACCAACAAGGGTACCAGCAGCTACGGCTTCACAGTCCACAACAGTAATAACACCGTCCACTGTGGCACCCGTGCGAATCTCCGGCCAACGGAACGCTTGAACCAGGGGTTTGGGCAATG
>DATNQP010000514.1:0-2840 GCA_036703965.1 Leptolyngbyaceae cyanobacterium | reverse complement strand
TCTTGCCAAATGCCAGTACAGAGCAGTTACTTGCTCCTAGAACTACCTCCACGGCCTTGGTTCGAGGCTTAACGACCACTAGGTGCCAACCTCATAACGCTATCCCCCCGAGCTTCTCGTTGAATTTGACCTGAGTTTACTGCTTCATAAAGAACTGTCAGAGCCTCCAAATCGGATGCTTCATAACCCTTCATTTCCAGTACCTGACGGATTAAGCCCTCAGACGCGACACTGAGGCAACCTGTTTTAAGAGCCGATTGTACAAGCGTGCGAATCATGTAACCAGAGTGTCTTCGTGAGCAATTATTCTCACTATCGGCTATCTTGCGCCTCTGGAAACTGATTTCTATCAATAGCTAATTGTGATTTTTAACACCTTTTTGAAGTGATATAAGTCACGCTGGTGGGAGAGGTGAGAGAATTTACAGCAAATAGCTTGTTTTTAGAAGGAGCAAGGCTCCTTGAAGGGTTTATCCTATTAGCCTAAACAGTTTGCTGTTAAGGATTGATAAACATAAAGGAATTTCGTGATAAGAGTTTGTTAAAGTTCTGGTGCGGCGACCAACAGCAGATCAGATAGGGGGAAAAATACCAGTGTTTGCGATCGCACGTTCATCACAGCAATACGAAACCTACATCCTCACTGACCAAGGTGCTTCGTCTCGCCTAGAAGTTGTTCCGGAACGCGGCGGCATCATCACAAGCTGGAGTCTCCAAGGTCAGGATATTCTTTATCTGGATGCCCAACGCTTCACTGACCCCAGCTTAAGCGTGCGGGGTGGTATTCCCATCCTCTTCCCTATCTGCGGCAACTTACCCAATAACACCTACACCTACAAAGGGGAACAATACACACTCAAACAACATGGCTTTGCTCGTGACTTACCTTGGGAAGTCACAAACCAGGTGACAAATGACATCGTGGCGCTTACCCTCGTCCTCAACAGTAACGACCAAACTCGCGCTGTTTACCCCTTCGATTTCCAAGTCGCCTTCACCTACCAACTCAAGGGCAACACTTTAGAGATTCAGCAGCGCTACACGAATCATTCAACCGAACCCATGCCCTTTTCAACGGGTCTACATCCCTACTTCTTTACCTCTGATAAGACCAAACTTGAGTTTGAAATCCCCGCATCCCAGTACCAGGATCAAATTACGAAAGAAGTCCATCCCTTTTCTGGCACCTTCGATTTGAGCCGTGACGAAATTGATGTTGCCTTTAGGCAGGTGAATGGCTCTTCTGCAAGTGTTACCGATACGGGACGCCGGTTAAAAGTCATACTCAGTTACAGCGACCTCTACTCCACCCTAGTTTTCTGGACTGTTAAAGGCAAAGACTATTATTGCCTGGAACCCTGGAGTGCCCCTCGAAATGCCCTCAATACGGGAGACCATTTGACTCAATTGGCTCCTGGAGCCAGTTATGAGGCATCTGTCACATTAGCCGTGAGATTTTTGTGAGTTTCTCTCTCCATTTTTATGAATTTGTGCTAACTTAGGATACGGTGCATTAAGCAATCATCCTTTTGGGTCGCTAACTCAACGGTAGAGTACTCGGCTTTTAACCGATTAGTTCCGGGTTCGAATCCCGGGCGACCCATTTAATCTAGAGTCAGGGATTATTGAGCCTATAAAGAAGGCTGAGTCTAGAATATCTAAAGATAATTTCCTAGAAACTGATAAAGTATCTTAAGATTGTCCTAAGAATTAAGCTTGTCTAAAAACAACTAGCTGACAACAAACCAGGAGTTAGGAGGACTATTTATGGCGCTCGTACCCATGCGGCTGCTGTTGGATCACGCAGCGGAAAACGGCTACGGCATTCCCGCTTATAACGTAAACAACATGGAGCAGATCCAGTCGATCATGCAGGCTGCTCATGAGGCGGATAGCCCGGTAATTTTACAAGCTTCTCGCGGTGCTCGTAGCTATGCTGGGGAAATTTTCCTTCGCCATTTGATTTTGGCAGCGATGGAAACCTACCCCCATCTTCCGATTGCTATGCACCAAGACCACGGCAATAGCCCAGCAACCTGCTACTCTGCGATTCGGAATGGCTTTACCAGCGTCATGATGGATGGCTCACTGGAGGCAGATGCTAAGACTCCATCCAGCTACGAATACAACGTTGAAGTCACGCGCAAGGTTGTAGAAGTCGCCCATGCCGTTGGCGCTAGCGTTGAAGGCGAACTCGGTTGCTTAGGTTCCCTGGAAACTGGCGCAGGTGAAGCAGAAGACGGTCACGGTTTTGAAGGTACTCTCTCCCACGACCAACTTTTAACTGACCCCGACGAAGCGGTTGACTTTGTTGAGCAAACGGGTGTAGATGCCTTGGCTGTCGCCATTGGTACCAGCCACGGTGCTTACAAGTTTACCCGCAAGCCCACTGGTGAAATTCTTGCCATCAGTCGGATTGAAGAAATTCACCGTCGCCTGCCTAACACCCACTTGGTGATGCATGGTTCCTCCTCTGTGCCAGAAGACCTCATTGCAATCATCAACCAATACGGCGGTAATATTCCTGAAACCTATGGTGTGCCTGTTGAAGAAATTCAAAAGGGCATTAAGAGTGGTGTCCGTAAGGTCAATATTGACACTGACAACCGCTTGGCAATTACTGCTGCGATTCGTGAAGCAGCGGCTAAAGACCCATCAAACTTTGACCCACGTCACTTCATGAAGCCTTCTATCAAGTACATGAAGAAGGTTTGCCTGGAGCGTTATCAGCAGTTTGGTACTGCCGGTAATGCTAGCAAGATTAAGCAACTGAGTCTGGATGACTATGCTGCTAAGTATGCCAAAGGCGAACTGGGCGCTGTAACTAAGAAGGCTGTGAC
>DATNQP010000513.1:0-5281 GCA_036703965.1 Leptolyngbyaceae cyanobacterium | reverse complement strand
AAACCAATTAATCGTTTGCTTTCTTGTGGATTTTGCTCGATATATGCTAATAAATTGCTCATAATATTGGGAAAATGTCTAGCCAAATCTTAATTATACGCGATTCATTCTGAACTTGATTCTATTTCGGAGATGTCTAATCAATACCGTTACCACCTACTACGGACGAGCCAAACAAGGAGGATTCGGATCTAACCGTTCCCCCTGAACTAATTCCTGGACCTAATATTTATGCACTAGGCTCAGACTTTTACAAAAGTTTATATCCCGTCGATACAGAGCGCAGCGGGTCACAAGTAAACAGGAACAGACGCCATGATTCCAAAAGGTAAGGGGACGATCCATAAGGCGGAATCAATCAAGTAAACTTACACAGGCACCACATCACCACAGGGCAAATAATGGTTCATACCCGTCTCAAACTCAATCCACAGTTCCTTGCCCAACTCTCGAATCCAGCCCACTAAGCCGTTCCAGCACGGGAAGTTCTTCGACTGCACCAAGACCTTCTGCCCCAACGTCCATTGATGGGGTTTCACGTCCACGGTCTTTGATGTAATAGATTTATTGTTTGACGTGGACGTATAATCCGATACATTTTGAGTCTTATCCCGTTCTAACCAATGGGCAAACACCGCCTCACGCTTATCATCGGGGATAGATACGCGATAGACTCGAACCCGATTCCCATCTGTTCCCTCACGGCGGACGCAGGTCAGTTTCGCCCCGACGATATTGGACAGTCGCTGGGCGATAGCGATGGGCGTATCATTTTGTCGCACCGTCACCCCCAAAATCTGCTTAATCTGCCACGGTTGACTCTTCGCCAGTTCTGCAAGCGTTATCAGCTGAGGCGATGAATTCCTCAATTCCCTGTCATAGGAAAGCAAGTCTGCAATGCCCAGTTTTGAGAGGGCGAATATTTTTAGTCCCAACAGAGACTCATTAAAGGTAGGTGCCCAGACATCCCCCTCCCCAGCCTCTTTTTGAGAGAGTGCCACTTTCTTATCCCTAGCAGGTAAATGCTCTCGTCCCAGAGTCAGATAATAGTGCAACCGCAGTTGAGGATACCATTTCTCGTCATCCTGTGCCACTAGTCCTGGCGTTACCTCCAAGCCATAACGCTTGATCAATTCGTACTTGCGCTGTTGATACCACTGGCTTTTTGTTTTAGCCCGTTGGTCTTTGATGAATCTGTATTCCGGCTCCGTAAGGTTATCAGCCTCTGCTATTGCCAATCGTTCCGCTTGATAGGCCAGTTCTCTAGTGGCCTCAATTTGAGTTTTTGTTTGCGGGTCTATCTCCGAATCCTCGGCAGCGATGATGTGACCTTCCTCTTTAAGGGCTTCTACAATACTCTGACGGTAATTCTTCATACCCGCATTGATGCGAACAGCCATTTTTGCCCAGCAAGTGAGACTTTCCCGCTGGAACAATTCAGAGCTGAACTCATCCAGATCCGCCGCTACCAAGAGGTTAATATTAGCCTTGGTGAGTTGGTGTTGAGCTAGAAGCAGCTCTCTTACCGAAGTGCTACCAAGTGCGATTCTGCCAGTCCCCGACTTAGCCGCCCAGATGTAACGGGGGACATTAGCCCGTACTCGTGCCAGAAATTGGCAGACAGAGGCCACTGGTAACACGCCCTGAGCAATCCCAAACACAGCACTGAAGTGTCCCTCGATATCAATACTCACACCCGTTTCAATGGACGGGGAGGCTATCACCAGGTCATACTGGGGCAAAATTTCATTGAGTTTACCAATGCAGCCGAAAGCGGGGTGTTGAGGGTTGCTGACCGTTTCTGAGTCAATCCTCAAAATAGAGAGGTTTGAGAATTGCTCCCTGAAGTAGGCTTCTAAATTCTGCGTGCCCCATTTTGCTTTAGCCTGTTGCGCGTCACAGCAGATAAACAATTTCCCCCCCTGGGTGAGTAAAGATTCTGCCCGTGCCACCAACGCCGAGGGGTTGTTGCCTGTATACATATGCACCCGCCATTGGTGTTCACTACCAGGCTTCCAGTTGTTGCGGATGATGTAGGGTTCAATGTCGAGTCCCCCTAGCGCCTTGATATGGTCAACTGAGGTATCACTAATGTCAGCATCCGAGAGAATCACCCGACCCGTTCCGGTAAAAGCATTGCGGATGAGCGTTTTTAAGTTCTTGAGAATGACGACTCGTTCCCTCTGGCACGTCTGGCTGTTGAGAGCATGCCACAAAACCTGCTCCACTTCATCAATAATAATTAAAGCATCCCCCCAGCAGTTGGGGTCAAATTTCGCCATGGATTTAGCATGGAGAGAATCCATGCATAAGCCATAGCCCAATGTCTTACCCAATGCTTTTTCTTTTAACTCGGTGACATAGGGCAAACCAAATCGCTTACACAGGGCTTGACCCAACTGAATGCGGTGAGTCAACACTAAAACGGGTTGGCCTTGAGCATGGGAAGAAGCCACAATCTCAATCAGGCTTTCCGTTTTTCCCGTTCCCTTGGGCGCTTTAATGCCAATCAGCTTGCAACTGGAAGGGATGGTCAGTTCTCCCAAATAGCGCTTGTTAAGTTCAACTTGTGTGGGGTAGGTGAGTTGAGAATAGCTTCTGGCTAACCAGCTTTCTAATGTTATGGCTCGGTTATACAAGTCCAGGAAGGTTGTATAGCCCTGACTCACGATTACATCGTCAATGCCCTTACCCAGTTTTGGACTCCAGAACATCACCTTCACCTCGCAGCCCTCTGCCCTCAACAGCCATCCCAGTTCTGAGCTTGCCTTATTCACGGAGGCAATGGTAGTCGGGTTGGGGTCGCTATCAAAGGCAATATAGAACAAACGGTCTTTGACGGCGAAGCGCTTGAGAGTCGGGATAAGATAGGGGTTGCCATTCTTCTTGCCCAGCCTATCCTTGGGTGTACGCTGTCCCATCCAAATTCCCGGTAGAGCAATAGCAGCATAGCCAAGCGTCAGCAGTGCCCCGGCTTTTTTGGCTCCCTCTGTGATGATAATGGGAATTTCCGGATGTTCCTGTACCCAGTCCCAGAACTCATCGGGATTAAGGCTAGGAACGGTCAGATTGTAACGAGAGGCTACCAAGTGCCAGATGTAGAGGGGTATTCTCAGCTGATAAGCGGTGGCCTCCATCCGTTGCGGCGATTCATACTTAATAAACTTGTCTTTTTGGCAATCACGCCGGGGACACTCAGGTTTAAATTGCCCCCATTCGCCGTCTCCCTGTACCCACCAACCGCCATAGGAGCAATGGCGAACTTTCTTGAGAACATGGTCGCGTACCCGTCCATCGTTGCGCCTGGGTACATCACCGATTAAAAGCTGATTGATTGCTGCATCGCCATCCAATGATGTGGCGTTAAGTCGGGCGATTTGCTCATCGACTCCGGAGGCGATCCATTCTTCGAGGTGGTGTTCGTTTAAAATTCTTGATATATTTGTAAGCATCATGACCTTTGTTTTTGGGTCAGCTATCCTCAGCGCTTAACCGTCCAAAGTATCGGCGCTGGGGACTGGCATTTTTATAGGGATAAGTCTGTCTTCCCTTTACTAATTGAAGGATTGAAGATAGCTTATACGAAATCTCGCCACACGCTTCACAATTGCTGAGATTTTTTCCAGACGGTAGTAGTCAATCCCCTAGCGCAACTTATTTCGTTGTTGCCACAAGTCCCCTATAGCGCCGCAAGCGGAGTGGCTTTTGTGCCGGGAAAGTTTAGCAAAAGTTATTGTGTGATAATACAACCCGTCACCGCGTTCGCTCTCAAGCCACCCACGCTTGCTCTTCTCTCGGAGAGGGAGTAGGGAAGGGGGCGAAAATTTTCCCATAGTGCTCTTCGTGAATGTTTCTCTCTTCTCTTCAGGGCAGCGAATCACGAATGGACAATCGGCTCTGTGTTCACCGCGAGCGCACTTCCTTCTTTCCTTCCTACTCCCCATTCACTACTCACTACTCCCTTCTTTACTCACCGGACATTCTCCGAATGTAGGCTAGACACTGACGACGAGAACCTTTAAAGTCGGCTTCAGGAATTTCGCCTTTGACCAGTGTATAGCGGACTTGATTATCGGAAATAGTACACACAACTGACCACATAATTTAGAAGAGGTAAGATTCTAGAGCATGAGTGGCTAGGTGCCTCAGCAGAGAGGCAGCTTTGGCGTTGCCTTTGTTGCAGAAGTATTCCCAGACAATAGGCCAGTCACTCCAAGGCCGAACCACCCCGGAGGCGTTGTGTTCTAGGCCGTAATAAAAATGTTCTGTTTGAAAAGAGAATCCTTTCTCCTGGAGCAAGCGCTTCTTTTTGTGGGTGAGGTCTAAGTTTTTTAGCCAATCAGGGCGAACCCCAATCACCTGCAATCCTTCTGATTCTGTGATAAAGACTTCTTCGTGAAACCTCAAACCACAGAGGCTAAAGTTTTCTATTTTCAGGTTAAAAGTCTCTATTTGTATTTCTTCATCGATTTGGACTAAATTATTTGGCACCATAAAAGAACCCTTCTAGGAATAGTGGGTAATAGGCTTCTGGAAGGGCGGGACAAAGCTTACTTCCAGAAGTCTTATTCAGTTGTGTCAATATTTTACCTACTGGCGACTTTGGTATTTGAAGCCGTCATTTTTCTTCATTGATTATTAGCTTCTTCCTATTGACGGTTGCACTCTTTGAGTTAGATTCCATCCATATCAACAACCTCAACTGAATTCCTTGCTTTTAACTGAGGATTATCATCATCCCCATCTTCCTGATTGTCTTGCTGCTCATCTGATTGAGCTATGGGTGGTTGTTGCGCTCTAGAAACACTCATCGGTGGAGTAGGAGCAACCATCGGTTGGACAAACGATGTTTGTTGGTAACCGGGACGCTGGATGTCGAACATGACGCACAGATTACAGATCTGACCTTCCAGCTGCATAACAGCAGCCATCGCCATCTTTTTGAGTTCGGCTTTTTTCTTGGTGCCACTTTCCTGGTACGCCATCGGCAACCAAAATGCTCTTAACGCACTCAAGACTGGGCCATCAGCCCTGGTTGACTGACAAAACTCAACAAGCATAATCAAAGGAGCGTACTTGAAACTCCAGAGTATAGAGCCTTTGCTGATGCTGTTTGCGAGAAGCGATAGCCGGAGAGGAATCACAATTGCCAGTTAAACAAAAAGTCTTAAACAACGGCCAGCCTCTAGCTAAAGCCGTTTTTACCCAATTCCAACCAATTCGCAGATAGCTATTGCCTCGTTGCCAGTGAGGATCAACCCAACGACGCTTACCCTGTGCT
>DATNQP010000512.1:0-16942 GCA_036703965.1 Leptolyngbyaceae cyanobacterium | reverse complement strand
GTCTCGCGTCGGGACATTGATTTAGCGCTGCACCACGGTTTTGGTCACGCCCCAGTCAAGGGCTACATGACCAAAAATCTCAAGACAATTACTCCCCAAACGTCGCTACCGGAGATTGAGTCGCTGATGGTGACTTACGATATCGGGCGTCTGCCGGTTTTAGAGGACAGTCAGTTGGTAGGAATTGTGACTCGCACCGATGTCCTAAGGCAACTGCATCAAGCTAAGGGGACTGGGGACTGGGAACTGGGGATTGGGGAAAATTTTTGTCCTCTTCCAATTACCAATCACCAATCCCTAATCCTCAATCTTCGGAATCGCCTTGCTCCCCCTCTCGGGGAACTCCTCACCAAAGCCGCTCAAGAGGCTCAACAACGGGGCTGGCATCTTTATCTGGTGGGGGGAGCTGTACGAGATTTGTTATTGGCTGACGAGGCTGAAACCCTGCTCCTAGAAGATATTGACCTGGTAGTGGATGGCTTTCATCGCTCAGCTGATGTTGGTGCTGGGGTAACCCTCGCCCAAGCACTCCAGAAAATCTATCCCAACGCCCGATTGGAAGTCCACGGGTCTTTTCAAACGGCTGCCTTGTTGTGGCACAATGACCCGGTTCTTGACTCCCTCTGGCTCGATATTGCCACGGCTCGGACAGAATTTTATCCCTACCCCGCTGCTAATCCTGAGGTCGAAGCCAGTTCGATTCGCCAAGACTTGTACCGGCGAGATTTTACCATCAATGCGCTGGCAGCCCGACTGACCGCAACCCGTGGTGGGGAGTTGCCCCTATTGGATTTCTTCGGGGGTGTGCTTGATTTGCGATCGCGTCAAATTCGGGTATTACACGCCAATAGCTTTATTGAAGACCCCACCCGGATTTATCGAGCGGTGCGGTTTGCCGTGCGGCTGGGATTTCAAATTGAACCTCAAACCGAAGCCTATATCCGCTATGCGATTGAGAGTGGAGTTTATGAGCGATCGCTTTTAGAAAATACCAAAGCACCAGCATTACAAACACGACTCAAAGCTGAACTGAAGTACATTTTGCAGGCACCCTATTGGGAAAGAGCGTTGCAGCTGTTAGCATCTTTAGGGGCACTCAAGTGCCTTCATCCCACCCTGGAACTCGATGACCAGTTATGGTGGCAGGTGCGTCTAGTTGACCGCTGGCTGCGACGGTTTGACCCTGATAAAAGCTTGGAACACTGGCAGATGCGCCTGGAAGTGTTAATTGCTCATCTGGCTCCCGAAGAACGCGCCGCTGTGGCAAAAAATCTTCAGTTGCCGGTAGACAGTATCGAGCGCCTGGAGCAACTCGCTCAAGCGCAAGCGAATTTAGCAGAGTCTCTACAATCGTCTCAGATCAAAAGCGAAGTCGTCGGTCGGTTGCGCCTGTATCAGTTACCCACCTTAGTTTTGCTCGCTGTGCAAAGTCGTAGATCTATAAGGCGAAAGATTTGGCAATATCTCACTAATTGGGCGAATATTCAACCCCCGCTCAATGGCAATGACCTGAAACAGTTGGGCTATAAACCAGGACCGCAATACCGCCAAATCCTAGACACACTTTTAGCCGCGACACTTGATCAAGTGATTCAGAATGAAGCCGATGCTAAAGCCTTTCTGGCAGAACATTATCCGCTTAATAGTTAATTTAACGTGGGCAGGAGTTGAAAAAGGGTTGCAGGTTGTATTCTGAACCTTCCAACGTTCAACCCTTCTAACGTTCAACCCTTAAGAGGTAGTAGCATAAGTTGGAAAACGGCAAGTAAATTTTTATGAACTTGACGGCTGGAACAGCCTTACACGACGATAAATACCTCCTCAACACCCAGTTGGGTAAAGGTGTCTTTGGGATTACCTACCGAGCAACCAACACACAGTCGGGTGAAACAGTCGTCATCAAAACCATTGGCGAAGAGCTGCGCCAGCATTCAGATTTTGACCAATTCAAGCAGCAATTCCTAGATCTTGCCGAACGATTGCGCTGCTGTAAGCATCCGAATTTAGTTCAGGTACTCGACTGTTTTGAAGACGCTGGACGCCCTTACCTAGTGATGGAATATATTCCAGGGCAGACTCTTGCTGAACTCATTCAAGCCAATGTGCTGCCAGAAGCCAAAGCGATTGAATACATTCGTCAAATTAGCGCTGCCCTGAGTGTCCTTCACAAGGCTGGTTTGCTGCACCGGGATGTCAAACCTCAAAACATCATTCGGCGTCAAGATACTGACCGTGTGGTATTAGGTGAATTTGGAATTACTTGTGAGTTCACCGCTGGAGTGATGCAAACCCACGCTAGTCTCAGTAGTTCGGGGTATGCCCCCCTAGAACAGTACTCTCCTGAAGGGCAGCGCACACCGGCAACAGATATCTATGCCCTGGCAGCAACTCTCTACTGCTTGCTGACAGGACGCCCACCCTTACCGGCACCCGTTCGTAAAGCACTGTACTCCCAAGGAGGTGTTGGCGCACAGGCTCCGCAGGAGCATAACCTTTTCTCCCTAGACTTGCACCCCGGCACACCTAACCTCAGCTCAGCTGTTAAACAGGTGATTTGGCGAGGGCTGGAACTATCTACTCAAAGACGACCCCAAACTGTAGAAGCTTGGCTTACCCTGCTTCCAAGCCAGGAGAGAATCGCCAAGCCTCAGCCTGCACTAACTCAGCGCCCCGTAGCCAAACCCAGAGTGGCAACCGGGGTAACGCCTCGACAAGTCTCTGGACAGGCAGATTTAAAACTTGCCTTAACAAATGGCAAAATTCTCCAGCCCACTCTTCAGGAGAAAAAACCGACACCGGAGCCTGCACTGGCTCAGCACTTAGTAAAACAACCCAAAACTCAAGACGCAATACATGAAGACGCGAAAAATCGTGTTACGACAAAACTGAAACAGGCTAAAGCGCGATTGCCACTGCGAGCGCTATTTATGACGGGTGCGATCGCGGCATCAGCGGGGCTGGGATTTGGCTTCGCGCTTCGGATTAACGGTCCTAATGAACCCGGTTCGACGCTCTTGCATACCCAGCAATCCTTTCCCCCTAGTAGCAATTGGCCTATGTCAAAACCTGAACTCTGATGCCACCAACAAGAGTGGGTCTTCTCTCACACTCCCGGAAAAGTCCCTTTCCCACCTACTTAGCTTAATCGCCGGAAAGCCCCACGCTGTCGCGTGGGGCAGCGCTGGGAGGATGTCACCAAACGCTTCCTCGGCAGGATTTGTACTAATCACGTTATAATTTGTTGCGGATGCTAAAGAAATTGTTTCATGAGTAATTCTGTCATTCATGCCTTTTTTCTCGGCAGAGCTGTCGCCCAAGCGCTCAATGAGCAAGTAGAAGATGCTCTGACGAATGCCCTGAGTGAACTCGGCAAATTTGATGCTGAACAACGTGAGCGACTGCGGCAATTTACCGAGCAAGTCATAGAAAACGCCAACCGTGAAGCCGAAACGGTAATGCGTGGGCGAACCACAACTGCCATTGTGCCAATTGGCTCCCAGCCCGTTGACCTACAGGCAACAATTGATGAACTCCGAGCCGAAATTGCCCGCTTGCGTGCTGAGTTACAAATCTACCGCAATCAATCTGTATAAGCCCCAAACACTCTCAGCTGCTAAGTTTAATACCAATTGTGTAGAGGTTTAGTTCACGCAAAAAACAAACATCATTATCTCGATCTTTTGAAGCTTTTTTAATAGATTTGATTTTTTGAAAAACTAATTTTAGGAACCCGAGTGTCTGCTCTTTCTAAAGACTCTGTTAACCTCAATCAACCCAAGGAACGCCCAGTGTCAACGCAGCGTGACCTAGGAAAGGGATACAAAGACAAAGCTTACCGATGGAATCAAGAAAATTACTCCCGCCATCGGCGATTCGTTGATATTTGGGCTTTCGTTATAACCCTGCTAACTGGGCTTTGGCTAGACAGCAAACCCTGGAGCTATGCGGGTGGTTTTACGGAGGAAAAACGGGCAGCGAGACGCAAAGTACAGGCAATCTGGATTCGAGACACATTCTTAGATTTAGGTCCAACCTTCATTAAAGTTGGGCAGCTATTTTCTACCCGTGCTGATTTATTTCCCAGTGAGTATGTAGAGGAACTGGCTAAGCTGCAAGACCGGGTGCCTGCCTTTAGATACGAGCAAGTTGAAGTAATTGTTCAGCAAGATTTAAGTAAGCCAGTTACAGAGCTTTTCCGCAGTTTTGACCCGATTCCCCTTGCCGCCGCCAGTCTTGGGCAAGTTCATAAAGCCCAGCTGCATAGCCTTGAAGAGGTGGTAGTCAAGGTACAAAGACCAGGGTTACGGAAACTTTTTACTATTGATTTAAAAATTCTCAAAGGCATTGCGCGTTACTTTCAAAACCATCCGGACTGGGGTCGTGGTCGCGACTGGATGGGAATCTATGAGGAATGTTGTCGCATTCTTTGGGAAGAGATTGATTATCTCAACGAAGGTCGCAACGCCGATACATTCCGCCGCAATTTCCGTACCGATGACTGGGTGAAGGTTCCCCGTGTCTACTGGCGGTATGCTTCCCCACGGGTTCTGACGCTGGAATATCTTCCAGGGATTAAAATTAGTCATTACGAAGCTCTAGAAGCTGCTGGACTGGATCGCAAATTAATTGCTCATCTGGGAGCAAAAGCTTACCTTCAGCAACTCCTCAATGACGGCTTTTTCCACGCTGACCCGCACCCTGGAAATATTGCTGTGAGTCCTGAAGGAGCCTTAATTTTCTATGATTTCGGCATGATGGGGCGGATTAAGTCGAATGTGCGTGAGCAACTGATGAAAACACTCTTTGGCATTGCCCAAAAAGATGCTGACCAAGTCGTTGCTTCTCTTGTTGAATTGGGTGCTCTATCACCAGTTGATGATATGGGACCTGTACGGCGCTCCATTCAGTACATGCTGGATTATTTTATGGATAAGCCGTTCGAGAACCAGTCGGTGAGTGAAATCAGCGACGATCTCTACGAAATTGCCTACGACCAGCCTTTTCGCTTTCCAGCAACGTTTACCTTCGTAATGCGAGCGTTCTCAACTCTGGAAGGTGTTGGGAAGGGCTTAGACCCAGATTTCAACTTTATGGAGGTAGCAAAACCCTTTGCCTTACAGATTATGACAAACGGCAACACTCCAGACGGTAATAGCTTTCTCAATGAACTGGGACGCCAAGCCGCTCAAGTTAGTAGCACAGCTTTGGGTTTGCCCCGGCGCATTGAAGATACGATTGAAAAATTAGAACGGGGAGACCTGCGCGTTCGAGTGCGGTCTATCGAATCAGACCGAATCCTGCGACGCATTAGCAGTATTCAGTTGGGAACCAACTATACTTTACTAATCAGTGCGTTCACCTTGTCGGCTACCATTCTATTCGTGAGTGGTGAAGTCGGGTTAGCGTTGGTCGTTGCTTTGGTAGCGGCTATTGCGGCATTTGCCCTGATTCGCTTGCTCCGACGGCTCGATCGATTTGATCGCATGTTGTAATGCTCCCGTAAAGATTTTGACGCCAACAAACAATTTATGAAATGTCGCTTCACGGGTCTCACAGATCCGGGATTAGTTCGCAGTGTCAACCAGGATAACTACTATCTTGACCCTGAGGGGCGCTTTTTTATTGTCGCTGATGGCATGGGAGGACATGCTGGGGGGCAGGAAGCTAGTCAACTCGCCACAGAGGCGATTCAGGCTCATTTGGAGCAGCACTGGCAGTCCGCAACCGCGTCTGAGAAGTTAGTAGAGCAAGCTCTCTATGACGCTAATCAGGCGATCTTGCAGGACCAACAAAATCATCCAGAGCGAGCCGACATGGGCACTACGGCTGTTGTGCTGATGTTCCGCAAAGAGCAGTCTTGGTTCGGTCATATTGGAGACTCTCGCCTCTATCGATTACGAGGCTCAAGGCTAGATCAGATTACAGAAGACCACACCTGGGTCGCTAGGGCAAGGAAGGCGGGCGATCTGACTCTAGAGGAAGCTCGGATGCATCCCTGGCGTCATGTTTTGTCTCGATGTCTAGGTCGCAAGGAATTGCAGAAAATTGATGTCCAATCGATAGATGTGCAGCCGGGCGATCGCTTACTGCTGTGTACGGATGGTCTTACCGAAGAACTCTCTGACACCTTGATCACTTCCCATCTTCAGACTAACTTAGCTTGCGAAGAGTCGGCGGCTACCCTAGTTGAGGCAGCTAAGGAGAAGGGAGGGAGAGACAACATCACTGTGGTGATTGTTGAAATTGATGACGTAAGGTGATGACTAATTCAACCTGAGCAAATATAGGGTTTGAGGAGCTACTGCATACTAGAGGCAAGAGAGCAAATTAATCAACTACTAATAGTAGGACTTACGGGAAGAATCATTCGTGAGGATGAGGCAGCCTAAGCCGTGGGAGGGAAAGATATTAAGAGAAACAAAAAACTACATAAATTAGTTTAGTCAGATTCTTTATCCCCAGTCTGCCAACTCATGAATCCTTCAGTTCCAACGCGAGCCTCTAAGAGAGACCATATTCTTGTGGTGGATGATTCTCCAGATAACTTGTTCCTTGTTCAAACGATTTTAGAAGAAGAAGGATATGAAATTAGTCTGGCAGAGGATGGTCGGGTTGCCTTAGAACAGATTGAGGTGGCTCTACCAGATTTGGTGTTATTGGATGTGATGATGCCGGAGATGGATGGCTTTGAAGTCACCAAGCGCATCCGTGAAAATGCCAAGTTGCCCTTTATGCCGATTTTGCTGATTACAGCTTTCGATCAGCCTAGCGTGGTAAAAGGACTCGACTCCGGCGCAGATGATTTTATTCGCAAGCCAGTAGAAGTAGATGAATTGCTGGCACGGGTGCGATCGCTTTTGCGATTGAAGCGTGCTATTGATGAACGCGAGCAAATTGCCCGCCAGCGAGAAGATTTTGTCTCCTGGATGACTCATGACTTGCGGACACCAATAGTAGCAGCTGAGCGGATGCTGATGCTATTTCAGCAGGGAGCGCTGGGAGAACTCTCAGGGGGGATGCAGGAAGCGATCGCAACAATGGCTCGTAGTAACCGCAACTTGCTGGCGATGGTGAATACCTTACTGGAAGTCTATCGCTATGAGGCAGGTCGCAAGAATCTGTACTTCTCTCCCGTTAAAGTCGAAGAGGTCATTGAGGAAGTCATCCAAGAACTTGCTCCCCTAGCTGATGAGAAAAATCTGTCGTTGACGTTCAACATGGCGGAAAAGGTCAACACTAAAGTTGTAGGCGATCGCTTAGAACTCCACCGAGTCTTCACAAACTTGATCGGAAATGCCATCAAGTTCACAGACACAGGCTCAGTCGAGGTGCGTCTGAGCAATCGCCCTAACGCCAGTAATCCCAACACCTTCTGGACAGTCATTGAAGTTCAAGACACCGGGTGCGGTATATCCCCAGAAGACCAAAAGATGCTTTTCGAGCGGTTTCGCCAAGGTAGCCACAAGCGATCTGGCAGTGGTTTAGGACTGCATTTGTCTAAAAGGATTGTCGAAACTCACTACGGAACCCTTGAGGTCAAGTCAGAGTTGGGCAAAGGCAGTTTGTTCATTGTTCGTCTGCCTACTCCTACTTAAGTTGCGTTCAGACCTATAACTTGCTTGCTCTCGAAGCAGGGGGAGCAGGGCGAGCAGGGCGGCAAGAGAAGTAATACCTTAGCTGTGTTTGGGAACGAGAATAAGGGCAAAAGCTTTGTGTGAACGTTCAGCGGGTTACCTTTCTTGCTAGATTTGTGTAAAGCCAGCTCTTCTAGGGCGAGAAGTTATGCCGGACTCCATGCCATTGGGCGATAGCGAAGCGCTACACCAAAGCGCAGCTCGCTACTTTGAACTAATCGACGAAATTGTGCAAGCTACCCTAAAGGGGAAGATCCGCTCTAAAGAGCAGGTCTATCAAATGCTGATGCAAAGGGTAACCCCCGGCACTGGGGAAATCTTCGAGCGCTGTCTGGATGAGCGTGTCACAACTACCCAGCAGCAGGTAGACAATCCTGTTAGTGAAATCAAGCAAGCCAAAGCCATCCGGACGCTCAGGGCACTCCAAACCATCAGTAGTGAATACGTGAGGGTGCAGGAGCAAAACCGCGTCTCTACAAGCATCTCAACTGCCATTCAAGCAATTACCACAGCTCAACCGGCTGAGCGCCTTACTGCCTTACTACGGGTAATTGACCCAAATCGGCAGGAGGTACTGAATTTACAACAGCTGGCTCAACTGGCAAAAACGCTACAGCAAAAGGCGAAGGCAAGTTCTGACTCTGACACGGCAAGAGAGATTGAGCAACTTTCGACAGGCATTACCGCAGGATTGGTATCCTGGCAGCGATTAGAGAATCATCTGGTGAGCTGGATTTACGACCAAAGCCAAGGTCCGTTGGGATTTGAGGGTCTCCCTGAACAGCGCGGACCTTGGGCGCTATGGGCAAAACAGGTCAATAGCTCCCTACCCCAGTCACTATTTCAAGCTCTAGCACGGAATCAACCGTTGAATGAATGGGCAGACAGTCACCTAAGTTTGGAACTGGGGACCTGGGTTGAACTGGCAGTCATTCTCCAGTGCTTGCAACGGGGACTGGTGGCTTGGTTCGACAAAATGGTTTATGACTCCAAGGTAGGGGCGAAGCTGTCGATTTCAACCTTCATTGTCTTTGCTGTAATTTGGTCGCAGTTAGCCAGTGCCTTAAACCAGACTCTCAGTAGTGTCCAGCGCGATGCGATCGTCAATGGCTGTTTTCAGGTCAGTTTACAAGTTCTCCGCGCCTTTGCCCAGCGGCAATACTTCCCTCTCTATGGGGGTGTCTTTGCATCTTTAAGCGGAAACTATCTACGGGATGCCCTGATTTACCTAGATGAACCGCTGCGGCGAGTTGAGGGAACCCAGGAAAAAGCGCGAGTTCTAACATTGTTGGGTTATACGCTACGTGCTCAGGGTCAATATGACCGAGCGAACTCCTTCCACCAGCAAGCTTTAGAAATTGCCCGTAATGCAGGCGATCGCGCTTGTGAAATTGCTAACCTCAATCACTTGAGCCGTATCTGTGTTGCCCAAAAAAATTATGCTGAGGCAATTAGCTATAGCCAACGGGCATTGATGTTCTCTCGTCAAACGGGAGACCGGTTAGGAGAAGCCAATGCTCTAACAAACTTAGGCTACAGTGAAGTGTTTCAAGCCCAGCAGAGTCAACAGGTAGAACCAGAGGTATATGAAAGCGCGATTCACTACCTGGAACAAGGTCGAGCCTTGTTGGAGCGATTAGCCGATTCTTTAGGGGATGGCTACGCTTCAGGTCAAAGTAAAGCTTTATGTTTCAGCAGTCTGGGAATTGCCCATGTTGTTATTGAACAGCCTCAAAAGGCGATCGCCTACTTAGAACAAGGCTGGCAATCTGCTCAATTTTCTGGCGATTTGTACCTCCAAGGGTTAAACTTGGCATATCTGGCTGAAGCTTGTTACAGTCTGGGAAATTTTGAGAAAGCCATCTACACTGGCAGTTTGGGTGCATATCTCCTTGAGCAAATTAATTCTAATGATTGGCGTAAAGCGGCAGGCTTACTGACAATTTTGCAGGGTCAAATGGGAGCTGAAGCTTTCCAAACCTTGCTAGAACAGCAGCGGTCTAAAATTATGGCAATCATTGGTTTTGATGGCTATGATTACATTCCACAACTGCTGGAAAAATATCGGGATTCGATGTAACTTGCATCAGCTTGTTAAGCAAGTCGCTGGAAATAAACATTGTTGGTTTTAGTGATTGGGGATTAGGGATTAGGGATTGGGAATTCTTGCCCAGTCCCCAGTCTCCAGTCTCCAGTCCCCAAAAAACATTGGGATTTTTTTAAGAATGTAACTTGAGAAAAGCACTTAAGCAATTCCAGGCGCTAGTACTAATCATAAGCACGGCACCTCTATTTTTGGGATGTAAGCCTCAATCCCCACAAGTCCGCTCAGAACAATCCCCAGCAGAATTGACTCAGCCAATAATCCCCACTGCCCTTAAATCCGGTATTGAGGAGCTGAGAGTCATGCAAATCAAGATTACAAGGGGAATCAGTCTAAAAGAATATAGAGAAGATCTTACCGATTTGGTGAATGTTTCCGAAAAAGCCTATGGTGATCCCAAAGCCTTAGCGGCTATGAAATCAGCAATGGAGGGGCATAAACTAGCTCTACAGTTTTGGCAGTGCGATCGCCTTACGGGGTACGAGAAGCTACATCAATGCCAGGATAAGGCACTTAAGGGTGTATTCAGCAAATACCCCGATCTGAAAGCTCAAGCTCTAGCCGCCGTTGAAGGCGAAAAACTATCTTACATTAGCGCTGGCTTGGATAAAGACGCTGTGTTACAGGCAATTTGGCAAAAAACAGCCCAAGACACTCAGAGAGCGCTTCAAGTTGTATCTCCAAATCCCATTCTAAAGAAAGTCCAGGGACAGACCCGGTAACCTAGAGTGTTAAGCTTATTTGATTAAAACTACACACTCAAATTAGGAGTTTTTATAGTGAATATCGCTGTGTTCTGGTAATTGCTGCGCCATTTTCCGAAACCAGCCCGTTAATGCCTTCAGAGGCGATCGCACTCGCGGGTCTGGGGTCAACCAAGCCATTGTACACAATCAGCCATTTTTGTCTGTGCCAGTAATCGCGGGCTGATTTGAGGTTTTGTTCAACGGCTTCCACATGTCGCCAACACTGTTTATATGGGTTCTCACTTGCATAGACCACACCGTAAAAATCAGCAGTGGAACCAAAAGGCAAAGTTAATATATAGCAGACAATTAAGTGGGCGCTGCAAGCAATGGTTAAGTCCTTAATACCTGTGATTCTTGCCGGTGGTAAAGGTGAGCGTTTTTGGCCTTTGAGCCGTAGAGACCGACCCAAGCAGTTTTTAAGTTTAGATGGAAGCGGCAAGAGTCTCTTGCAGGCAACCGCTGACCGCCTGGGTGAGCTATCAGGGGACTGGGAGAAGTTATGGGTAGTGACCTCGGCTCAGTTAGCACAAGGGGTTCGACAACAGTTACCCCAACTGCGAGCGCAGAATTTGCTGGTAGAACCAGAAGGGCGTGATACAGCACCGGCGGTGGCTTGGGCAACTCTAGAAATTGCGCGATCGCATGGGGATGATGCGGTGGTAGGCTTTTTTCCAGCTGACCACTGGATTGAAGACCCACTAGCTTTTCAACAAACTATCGACGCTGCTGCCCAGTTGGCATTAGCAGAGGCATCTATTGTTACACTCGGCATTACTCCCGGTTATCCATCCACGGGTTACGGATACATTGAACAAGGAGAACAGACGGGTACCTTTGGAGGATTGCCTGTTTACCGGGTGACGCGGTTTACAGAAAAGCCTGACCGCGAGACGGCTCAGACTTTTTTGGATACAGGTCGATTCAGCTGGAACAGTGGGATGTTCATTTTCCGGGCTGGGGTGGTTTTAGATGAACTCCGTACCCATGCGCCAGAAATTATCGGACCCATTGAAGAAAAAGGCTCAGCCGCTTATTCCCAGTTAGCGAAGAAGAGTATCGACTATGCCTTGATGGAGAAGACGCAACTAGCTTATGTCCTCCCCGCCTCCTTTGGTTGGGACGATTTAGGGGATTGGAATGCCCTTGAGCGTCTCTTGAAAGGGGATGCTGCTAATGTGGAACTGGCTCATCATGTGGGGATGGATACCCAAGGCGCGATTTTGTACGCCAGTAGTGAGGATGAGGTGATTGTAACGATTGGTCTAGAGGATGTTGTTGTTGTACGCGATCGCAACGTGACATTGATTGTCAAAAAAGACCGGACGCAGGAGATTAAGCAGGTACTTAAAGTACTCCAAGATGACCCAAAATTGAGCGAGTTGCTGTAGAGTTGACACCTCCCACGACTAAAGTACGTGAGATTCGTCGTTCATGGTTCATGGTTCATGGTCTATGAGCGATGAACTCGCGCGGCGGGCGTCGATTCCTCCCACCCCTTCTTATGAGTGGGCTTCCTCGCTGTTTTTTGTGATTTTTTAAACGCAAAGGACGCACAGGTTTACGTAAAGTCGAGTTATACCAATGGGGGAGAGCATTTGACACAAATGGAACAAGTTTGTTTGTAGGGGCGGGTTTTACCCGAATCTGTTGAGAGAGACCCAGATATTGATAAACCCGCCCTTCCCAAATGTGTCATCTATAAGACCAAATGGTATTAAGGGTCATTCTCTGCGTAACTTGGCGCTAGGCTTGGCGTCCCTCTGGGTCTAAAACACACTGTTTTTGCAACAGATTTCCTGAACGTCGTACACAACGAAAGGGTGAAAGCCCTCTTTTTTCATTCCGTACTCGCTACTCCCAAGACAGGTATCATCTCTTACTGAAGGTATATTTCTTACTGAAGATACATTGGCACGCCACCGTATTTAGCGTTAGAACATTCTAGTAAACAGGGCTGACCTGATTAGCTGGTTCCTCAAGAATTTTTACCTGTTACAGCTTAGTTTTTACTTTTTATTCCTAAAAAAATGTTTGCCTTAACCCAAACCAGTTCCCGGCAACGCGAAATCCTCGAAGTCGTCTTCCGCAATGGCTGGGACTTCATGCGAGGACTCCTAACGGGTGGCAAGACTGATGAACCCAATCTGCCCCCCCCTGCTGTTCTGCGTAACATCCTTGTCGATTTGGGGCCGGTTTACGTCAAACTGGGGCAACTGCTGAGTACCCGCCCTGACCTGTTGCCAGGGGACTACGTTGATGCCCTAACAGACTTGCAAGCCAATGTGCCAGCCGTGCCGTGGAGTGAAGTAGAAATCTTGATTCGGCAACAGCTCAGGCAACCCTTGGAGGAAATATTTGCCGCCATCAATCCCCAAGCGGTTGCTGCTGGTTCGATTGCCCAAACTCACCGGGCGACCTTAAAGAATGGTCAGGAGGTGGCTCTGAAGGTGCAGCGTCCTGGGATTGACCTCATTGTCGCTCAGGATATTGCTCTGATTGGGAGTCTGGCGGAGTTGGCATCTCGCACTAACCTTGGGCAGGACTATGATGTTGTGGGACTAGCGGAGGAGTTTGCTACGGCTCTGCAAGCGGAGCTAGATTTTACCCAGGAAGCTGGCTACACCGACCAGTTGCGGCGCAACTTATCGACTAGTCGCTGGTATGACCCAACGAAGTTGGTGGTGCCAGAGATTTACTGGGATTTGACTACCAAAAAACTTATGGTGATGGAGTGGCTGGACGGTGTGCCACTTTTGTTAGCGAAGTTACCGGCGCTACGGGATGGGAAGGATGCTGATACCCAGCGAAAAGAACTCACTACGCTTTTATTTCGTGCTTTCTTGCAGCAGCTCTACATCGACGGCTTTTTCCATGCTGACCCCCATCCCGGCAATTTGTTTTATCTAAGCGATGGTCGCCTTGCACTTTTAGACTGTGGGATGGTGGGTCGCTTAGACCCACGCACGCAGCAGATTTTAACGGAGATGTTGTTGGCGATTGTAGATTTAGACGCCCAGCGATGCGCTCAGCTGACTTTGGAGTTGGCTGAGTCGGGTCAGCCTGTAAGTTTGTCACGGCTGGCAAATGACTACGATCGCATGTTACGAAAGTATTACAACATCAGCCTGTCGCAAATCAACTTTAGTCAGGTGTTTTATGAGGTGCTGCAAGTCGCTCGTAACAACAAAATCCGTTTGCCCAGCAACATGGGCTTATATGCAAAAACGCTAGCCAATTTGGAGGGTGTCGCCCGGAGTTTTGACCCAGAGATTAACCTCTTAGACCAAATTAAGCCGCTGATGACCGATTTATTTCGCCGTCAACTGCTCGGAGATAATCCTTTGCAAACTGTTCTGAGGACAGCCCTTGATATCAAGAGCCTCTCTTTGCAATCCCCACGTCAGCTGGAGTTGCTGTTAGACCGAGTTACTTCAGAAACTTTAAGGTGGAATATAACGATCAAAGACCTCGATCCCCTACGGCGCAGTGTGGATGATTCGGCTAACCGGCTCTCATTTAGTATTGTGGTTGGTTCGTTGATTATGGGTGCGGCGATTATTTCTACTAATGCACGGACAAGTCAACTATCTTTGATTAGCAATGTGCTATTTGCTGCCGCCAGTCTTTTGGGTTTGTGGTTGATTGTGAGTATTCTGCGCTCAGGGCGTTTGAAGTAAGTTGATATATAAGTTCCTGTGATAAAGAACAATAAAACCTTGGAATAGGGGGTGTTTGTAAAGTAATTAGAAAATCATCTACTTTACAAACAGACCTCAGGATTAAGAACCCAACCCAAGTGAAAACTATGTTCCATCAAGATGCACAATAGCTTAGTAAACTGTGCGATCGCTCAACTAGAATGAGGCAAAGAGAGTTTTTTAACCTACTCCTCATAAGTGCCTGAGCCAGGATGAACTTTAGTCAATTGCTTGTTGAAAAAATAGATACGATCACAAAAAACTGGGTTGAAGCAGTTCGCCTTGATGGGCAGATTTCGACTGCAGATAATTTACCACGCTTAGCTATACAAAATCATCTTCCCGATGTTCTTATGGCGATGGGAACCGTACTTTCCCAATCCCAGGATACCGATATTCAATCGATAGTGCAGAGCAGTTTAGAACACGGCGTTCTGCGTGCGGAACAAGGTTTCACTCCAACCGAAATTGCGCGGGAGTATCGTCTACTGCGCCAAGTAATCTTTTCTACTTTAGATGCAGACCTACTAGAGGGTACGGTTCGGGAAGTGATGCGAGTTTATAAGGCGATTGACGCCACAATCGACGAAGCCATTGCCCAATGCTTCAAAACTTATGTAGAGGAGCGATTGCGGGAACTACAGCAGCTGCGCTCGTCAGTAGAGCTAACCAATCAGGAACTGACTCGTTTGGTAAAAGCTAATCAGGACAATATCTCTCAACTCGCTCACGAACTGAAAAACCCTCTAAATTCAATTATTGGCTACTCGGAGCTGATTTTGCGCTCTTCAGGAAAGAACACGGAGCCTAGAGACACCTTTCCCCATCTAGAACACATTGAGCGAGTGCTACGCAATGGCAGACAGTTACTCCGTCTGATTAACGATGCACTAGAAATATCCCGGTATTCCGCAGGCAAGATGGAACTGCACCCAGTGCCAACAGATGTGCGCTCTTTAATCAAAGATGTGGTTGAAATGTTGGAGCCTTTGGCTGCTGCAAAAGATCTACAGATGGTAGTAAATTGCGATTCGGCTTGCGCCGATAGCTCCGCTACTCTATCCTTCTCTTCGAGAACGGCTATGCCGAACGGGGACGCCTACGGCGAACGAGAAGGGCAACACCCAACACCCGCTCCTGAAAAAGTGTTGATAGACCCTTTACGCCTACAACAAATTGTCACGAATCTTCTGAGCAATGCGATTCGCTACACCGAGTCGGGAACTATCCAATTAACATGTCAGATGGTATCTGATAACCAGTGGTCTATTGCGATCACTGATACTGGTGTAGGGATTGCGCCAGAAGACCAATCGCGTATCTTTGACCCCTTCTTTCGAGTTGGCACTAGTGAAACTTACTTACCCGGTAGTACTGGCTTAGGGTTGGCAATTGTCTCGCAACTGGTAAAACTAATGCAAGGCAAAATAGAGCTAGTCTCGCAGGTTGGAGTCGGCTCTACCTTTACTGTCATCTTGCCACTAGAAGTTAAAACGCCCGCGTCGCCTAGTTCAAGTACATAACGAATTATTGAGGAGAATTAATTCTCTGTTTCAACCGCAAAAATGCTTTGATTCTTGCCATTAATTCATCAAAATCAATGGGCTTACGGATGAAGTCATTTGCTCCTAATTCTAATCCCTGGGGTACATTAGCATTCTCATAAGCTGTGATTAGAAGAATCGGAATAAAAGGTAGTTTTTTATTTTGCCGAACACGCCGAGTTACTTCATAGCCATCCATTCCTGGCATCATGGCATCCATCAACACTAGATCGGGTGGCGAAGCTTCTATCTTAGCCAACGCTAATTTGCCGTTGTTAGCACTATCAACCTCATACCCTTCTTCCGTCAAAATCGCCTGTAGTAGAAACAAATTATCCTCTATGTCATCTACAATCAGGATGCGTTTAGCTTGAGGTTTAGTTTTCAAAGAAAACATAAAATCTGGTCTCCATTTAGGTAAATTTTTAATAAAAATGTTTAAATCTTTCAGTCTTCTACTACTCTGTCAATGTTGAATGAATGAGTAGAAGTTTTGTAATATGGCGATAGCCACAGGCGGACGCAGCGCAGCAAGTATTTATCGCCTCTCCCAACCCATCAGAAGTAGCTTGAGAGACTACTACTTCAATAATTGCTATTGGCTTGCTTACTTACCTCCTACCTTAGGTGGAATGGTACTGACTTAAGGCGAATTTAGTCGTTTTTTGGAAAAACCCAGATTGGGGGGTTCCCCCCAAACCCCCCACTGGGGGACGGGTGCCTCCCCCAGACCCCCTGCACAAGGATTGATTGGTTGGCTGAATTTTCTTAAGTCAGTGCCATTCTCCTTAAATCAGTGCCATTCATCCTAAGCTTGTGAGGCATGATAAACCCCCCAATCTTGAATACCTTGATCGCTAAAAATTGGTTCAGCACGACTAATCTCGTCTTGTGTGCCATCTACTATGACCAAATAATTATCCTGATGAAGGCGATCGCTATAAACTCTAGCTTGTTCTTCAGGAATGCCTAAATCAGCTATTGCCCTAACCAAACCACCAATCGCTGCTGCTTCAATACCAGTACTCGCCACAGTAGCGACCAGTGCCGTGGCAAGGCTACCTGCTGCTATTATTGGTCCTATGCCGGGAAGTGCTAGACTTCCAAGACCAACTAACACGCCTCCCAAGGCGCTATTTGTGGCAACTTCTCCAACCACTCCTGTTGCCCCTCCTACGTCTTTATTACCAATGCGATCGCTTACTTGAGCGCC
>DATNQP010000511.1:0-13296 GCA_036703965.1 Leptolyngbyaceae cyanobacterium | reverse complement strand
ACTGATTTTAGTAAGCTTGAGCGCGAATAGAACCGATACGATAAGATTAACGCTGCAATAATTGAGTCTTCAAGAACTGAGTAGAGAGAACAATTTATGGATCTGGTTGCACTCCAGAACGGATTGGATAATATTTCATTTTTCGTCCTCTTGGTGACGATGTTGATTTACTGGGTAGGAGCCGCTTTCCCAGCGATTCCCTATCTGTCAGCCTTAGGAACATCGGGCATGGCGATCGCCAATCTCTGTATTGCTGCTTTACTGGGTGCTCGTTGGTTAGAGGCAGGCTACTTCCCCTTAAGTAATCTCTATGAATCTCTCTTTTTCCTGACTTGGGGGATTACAACCGTTCATCTTCTTGCCGAAAACATGAGCCGCAGCCGCTTGGTGGGTGTTGCTACAGCACCAGTGGCAATGGCTATCACCGCCTTTGCCGCTCTGACACTACCCGACGAAATGCAGCTCTCGGAGCCGTTGGTACCTGCTCTCAAGTCCAATTGGTTGATGATGCACGTCAGTGTCATGATGCTCAGTTACGCAGCACTGATGGTGGGTTCACTGCTGGCGATCGCTTTTTTAGTCGTTACTCGGGGTCAAAACATCGAACTTCGGGGCAGTTCTGTCGGTACGGGTGGATATCGTAGCAAGGATAACGAGGCTGTTCGTCCTCACTACCAGCTACAACGAAACGGTGACAATCCGACGCCCCAACCAGAGGTTCCCCCCAGTAATTCCTCGAATGTCGCTCGTTTACAACAGAGCAATGGTGCTACTAATACAGCGGTTCTTGATGTTGTCACCTCCTCCACGGCATCTCTACCGGAAAGCTCCACGGCACCAACCCTTTCACCGCAGCGCCTAAGCCTTGCTGATACTCTCGATAACATTAGCTATCGCATCATTGGATTAGGCTTCCCTCTGCTTACAATTGGGATTATTGCGGGTGCTGTTTGGGCGAATGAAGCTTGGGGTTCCTACTGGAGTTGGGACCCGAAGGAAACCTGGGCATTAATTACCTGGTTGGTTTTTGCCGCCTATCTCCATGCTCGCATTACGCGGGGTTGGCAAGGACGGCGACCGGCAATTCTAGCAGCAACAGGATTTTCGGTGGTCTGGATTTGCTATCTTGGGGTGAATCTATTGGGCAAAGGATTACATTCTTACGGCTGGTTTTTCTAAGCGTTCAACGTCGTTGTGGGAGCGAATCGCTTTTCAATCGCGCCGACAACAGATGCCAGCTGTTGCTCCAAACTTACTACTGATTTAAGAAAACTACCTACACAGTTAATCGGGGAAAATCGGCGTGGATAATCAGTTCGAGCCGCTCGCTATGGGTGAAGTCCTGTCAGTTGATGAATCTGTTCAGATTTTGATTGGACACCGCACCTTCAGAGTCGGCGAATTCGCAGAAGCCATCAGGATGCAGCTTGAATATGGCACAAGTGGATGGACATCTGACAAGGATGCTTGGTTTAGTGAACATGGTATCCCTTGTGAGGTCTTGAGATTTACTGCCAATGGCTGGCAAAAAGGCAAGGTGAGAATCAGCCTAGAATTTTGTCCGCAGGACTCTGAGGATGAGAATGACTACGTATCAACAGGCTTTGATCATGAGTTAGCGATCGCAGCACCGACGTACAGCGAGGATGAGCTAGATCTGGTAGAGTCCCCCTTGAGCGATGAATCCGCTAGCTTTGACAATGAGTTAGCTCTAGAAGTACCGGCAGAAAGCGAAGATGAGCTAGACCTCCTAGAGTCCCCCTTGAGCATGGAGGATGAATTAGACGAGGTAGAACCCTCCATAATCATGGATATAGAGGATGAGCCGGATCTCGTAGACCCACAAATCAATGATGAGTTCGAGCTAGGGATACCAGCAGCCAGCACTAATGAACTGGTAGGAGAAGCCCCGACGGCAATCTATGTTGAGATGGAACTAGAAGTTTCAACACTTGACTCTGATGACGAACTCTATAGCTTTCAAACGCCAACAAGTCTAGACGATGAACTCGATCTCGGAGAAATCTCCCAAAGTATTGAGCAAGAGCTGGAGCTTGTAGAGGAACCGGCAGCCAGCGATGATGATTTGCTCGATTTGGGAGATATGTCTGATTTGGGAGATCTGTCTATTGATGGCAATGATGACTTTGATTTTGGTGAAATGTCTGCTGGCGCTGAGGACGAGTTTGAGTTTGGAGACATTTCCTCAAGTGAAAAGCTGGAAGACAATGACACTGACTCGCTACTGGATGATGTCTGGCAAGACATGAATGAGGCAAGCTGGCAGAATAATCAGTACTAATGTCTAATCGTCCCAACTGGACGCCTCTTCATGCACGGCTACATCAAACGCTACGGCGAAGGCAGCTGTTAGCAAAGCGCCAGCATGTATTAGTGGCGGTATCCGGTGGGCAAGATTCTCTCTGCCTGACAAAACTGCTACTGGATTTGCAACCAAAATGGGGATGGAAAATCGCGATCGCCCACTGCGATCACCGTTGGTCTGCGGATGTGGGAATTGCCGAGCATGTTCAACAAATTGCTCAAAGCTGGGCGATTCCCTTTTATCTAAAAACAGCCTCAGAAGTAACCACCAGCGAGGCAGCCGCGCGTCACTGGCGCTATCAAGCCCTCAGCGAGATTGCCCAAGCTGAGGGCTTCCAAAACGTTGTTACGGGTCACACAAAAAGCGATCGCGCCGAAACCGTCCTCTACAATCTGATTCGAGGTACGGGGGCGGATGGACTGCAAGCTCTCACCTGGCAACGTCCTCTCGCTGAGGGACTACAACTCGTGCGTCCACTTCTGGAAATCACCCGGAAAGAAACATTCCAGTTCTGCCAGCAGCAGCACCTGCCGATTTGGGAAGATGCCTACAATCAAGACCTCAAATATGCCCGGACGCGCATACGCCACGAGCTACTACCCTACTTACAAACCCATTTCAATCCACAAGTTGAGACGGCGTTAGCCCAGACGGCTGAAGTCCTCAGGGCAGATGTTGAATATCTCGAAACTGCTGCCCATAAATTGCGACGGCTAGCTATGGCATCAGCCAGCACGGAGGCACAAGACACCGATACAAGCGCCCTTGATGAGTGTACACCCCTACGACTGAATCGCCTTGTATTGCGACATGCATCCCTAGCCTTACAACGCCGCGTTATACGGCAGTTTCTTCAAGAGGCTCAACAAGCGGCTCCCAGTTTTGAGCAAATCGAAGAAATGACAGCTTTAATTAACGCTCCTAATCGTTCGCGAACATCCTCTTTTCCAACAGGAGCGATCGCTGAAGTTGAAGGTAACTGGATCACCTTTCGGGTTGAAAGTTGAAAGGTTGAAGGTTAGAAAGTTGGAAGTTCTAACAGTCTTCTAACCTGTTAACCTGCAACCCCATCCAACTTTCGGCTCAATAGGTTACGAACTGGGGTGACTGCACCAAGCTACTGATCGTTTGCTGCATCTCTGCGATCGCCTGGAGTTGATAGTCACCGGTTTCCTGAATTTGATTAAGGGCATACGCGATCGCTTCCAGTCTCTGCCGGATTTCATTAAGACCCTCCTGGCTCGGCTGTAGCGTCTCTTGATAGAGATTCACCTTGCCCCAAAGCTCAGCCACTGATGCTCTCATTGACTGCCAGTTCTCCTCCAGATTTTGTAGCTGAGCTACTTTAGCCTCCTGTTCACTCGCTTGATGACGAATCATCTGCTCGGTTTGGCTGATGCTCGAGCGCATCTGCTCAATCTGGCTTTCCAGTTTTTGCAGTTCTTGTTCCTGTTGTTGTCGTTGTGCCTCTAACTGGCTCAAAACCGGTCCCAGGTCAATTTTGTGGTTGTCTAAGCCATTGTTTTCAACCACTCCTTGCCGACGCCGCAACACGCGGACGTGCTGGTTCCAAATCTCCTCTCGCTCTCGCAAGTTACGGCGTGAACCGACCAGGGATTCGTCAAGCATCTGGTAGCGGTCTTGCTCTTCCGCTAGGTCTGCTTGCAGACTAATGCGGTCATACTCACTGGCAGAGCTAATCTTGTCTTGCACTTCTTCAACCGCTTGGCGCTGGAATGTCAGCTCTTCTTCCTGGTCATTAACAAAGCGCTTGACCTTTTCCAAATCCTGCTGCAAATGCTGCACAATATCCGAAAGTTCTCCCAGGGGCATCATTTCCAGCGCTGCGATATCAACCTTCTGGCTAATCGTGACATCAGCTGATGTCGTCGCCAGACGTGCAAGTTCCTGGTGTAACTCCTCCTGGGTTCGCAGCTGGAGACTCAGCATATGCGCTGACTCTTGCTTCATCTCTAGAGCATTCTTTTGCACCTTCAACTCAGCTTTTGCCTGCTCTAAGGATGTCTGTGCTTGCTGCAACTCCTGCTTGCGATTTTGGAACTCCGATGCTTGGCGGTCAACTTCTGCTTGTAGCCCAGATGCTTGCGATCGTTGTTGCTCTAACTCCTGCCAGTGGTTATCCAGCATAGATTGCTGAGAATTGACCACCTCAAACGCCAGATTCAACTGTTCCCGCACCGCATCTGTGGGTGCCACTGATCCGGATAGGCGCTCTAGTACTTCCTGAATCGCACCAACTTGGCTCTCATCTAAACCTGCGGAATACTGAACCTCAGATTTTTGCTCCTCCAAGCGCCGCTGCTCACCCCGCAGATGTTCCCATGCTCCCTCCAGCTCCTGACGGTTGCGCTCAAACTCTTCTTTGAGTCTTTCCGTTTCCTCACTGGCACGCTCAAGCTCCTGACGTTGTTGCTCTATCCGTTCAGCCTCTTCCTCCATGGCTTGCATTTGTTCAAGCCGGGATTCCATCTCCATCTCACGGCGGTTCAGCTCCTGACTTTGATAAGTTAAAGACTGCTTCCACTGTTCGATTTCTTCTTCCTGGCTTTTCGATTTTTCCAGTAGACGAGAGAAAGTTTGCAACATGTTGACCAGTCGCCCACCCGCTGGCTCACACGGTCCCTGCACTTGTCGATTCCCACCCAAGTTGATGATCACTAGGGCACCATCACTCAATTTATTAGCTTCTTCGAGAGGGGCAGGAATCGCCTCATCACCCGGTACAGCACTCCAACTCTGGTCAGTCCGCTGACAAGCCAGCAGTTTGAGTTCGGCCTTACCGCCGCCACCAAAAACTCCGCCTTTCTGCCTTTGTACTTCTGCTAGATACAGCACGCTGATGGTCCTCTTTACGTGTCTTGTGTCCAATTCCTGACTCAACCAACGATTAGAGTGTCGTCGGTCTAATTAAACCCAGTTTAGGAAGACCACATTACCAAAATAAGAAAGCATCTTCATTTTTAACTGAGCGACTCTCTCTTCACAACTTTGCGACTATTACAATTGATTATAAATTGCTACAAAGAATTACATTTTTTAACTAATCCCCGCCTTACCTGCTGTCACACCCCTCTAGATACCGATGGTAGCTCAAGGGAGGCAGAACAATGCCATAACTGACACCCTTCGGAGAACTGGAGCTATACTGCTATATCCGCAAGTCTAATCTTAAATTAGACTAAATGTATTGGAATTTCAGTGTTTAGTTATCTAAACTAAAGCGCTTGGCTCTTTTTAGCTTGGCTCTTGCGAGCTAGGTTAATTTCCAAGTTTAGCATTGCTCTGTTTAAAAGCAGCGGTAGAAAATTAGCTTTGCCACTGCGGTTTGCTGAACATTCAGCCAAGGAACTAATCTCTTGAGGAGATGTAGTGGCAGCAGATCTCCGGAAGCTGTATCAGAGCGGCACCAATGCATAACATCGTTAAAAAACGACGGGCAGCAAGATTCTCAGATTCATCAAAAGGTTTCTAGGAGCACGTTTTCGTTAAATGCAGGGAACGTTGAATGAAATTGATATCCGCAGCATCCTGCAACTGATCGAGTTAGGTCAGCGAACAGGTGAACTATTGGTTGAGGCGTACAGCTCCCACGCCAATAGCACGGGTAGCGAGTCTAGCAGCAAGGGCTTCATTTTGAGTCGCTCCGATCAGGAACCCAAAGCCCGAACCGCTGGACCTTTTTGGTTTGTCTTCTTCCTCAACGGACAAATTGCCTATGCTGCTGATAGTGAGGGGAGCTTGTCGCGTCTACACGATTATCTACGTCCCTATAAAGCCAATGATGCACTCGATCACTTGGAACGCCCGTCGATTGCTTCTACAAATGCTCCAGAATACGGCTACCTGTGGGCTTTACTTGAAAATCATGTGATCACACCAGCCCAAGGGCGTAGCATCCTCAAAAGTATGGTGCATGAAACGCTATTTGACCTCCTTAGCCTCCACAGTGGATGCTTTGTCTTTGAAACTAGTCCGGCGTTAGCACCACAACTGATGACCTTAGAGATTGCCCCACTAGTGACAAAGATTATGAAGCAGGTGCAGGAATGGAAGCAATTTCATCCCCATATCCAATCTCCCAATCAGTGTCCAATAATTACGGACGAGGCTCAGTTAAGGGCTGCCTTACCAGACAATGCTTTCAGAACGCTCGATGGTTGGGTAGATGGTAAAACTTCCCTGCGCCAGCTTTCCCGCTATCTCAATCGCGATCTCCTAACGGTAGCCAAGGCAATTTATCCCTATGTACGACAGGGCTGGATTCAATTGCTCACAGCAGCACAAGAGACACCAGTCATGCGGCGGGAATGGGAGTTTAAGAAGGTTACCCAAGCGCCCCGCGTTGTCTGTGTTGATGATGATGTTGCGATCGGCAAGACTGTAGAGTACATGCTGCAATCTAAGGGCTATGAAGTCAAAGCCATTCAGGACCCTCTGAAGGCGCTGACGCTCGTTTTCCAGATCAAACCTGCTCTAATCCTTTGTGACCTCGCAATGCCCCAACTAGATGGATACGAACTTTGTGGAATGCTGCGAAAGTCTACGGCTTTTCGGCAGACCCCAATTATTATGTTGACGGGCAAAGATGGTTTTATTGACCGGGTTAGAGCAAGGATGGTCGGAGCAACGGACTACCTAACAAAGCCATTTGGCGAGAATGAGCTATTGATGCTATTAGAGAAATATATTGGTCCAGGTGCTCTAGAAAAAGCGAACTTCGACAGTTCTATTAACGAGGCGTTAGATGAGGAGATAGAAGAAACAGATAGCACTAAGTCAGCCTCGCTCTAAAAGGGCGACTATCGACCCCCTGACCGAAAAATTGAGGTAGTCCGTTTTCAGGAAAACAGACCTGGGATGATTTCATTGCTCACTGGAGGTGATTCTTCCGTTACAATCACCTCATGAAACTTACCTATCAATACAAACTTTACTCATCAGTGCAAAAACTTGCCACAATAGAGGATTGGCCAGCACTTCTGCGTCGGCAATACGATAAGGTTGTTGCTAAGGATAGGTTCTATTCATGTCCACACTGTGGGAAGTATCTATATTATGATGCCTGCACTTCGTGCCGTTCCCAAGAGGGCGGTAGCTCCTCTGGAACCGCCGCGCTGACGCGTTTGCTGCGAAGTAGACGCTATTGGCGTTGCTCCCGCTACGCCAAGGTGCGACATCAGCAAAGCGACTATCACAATGCAGCGGTAAAGGTTAAACAACTAGCAGTAGTGCATCCTGTCCCTAATCAGCGCATCAGGGAACTCAAACGAGAACCTGTCTGTGCAAGTGTAAGGCAGCTAGGGGGTTTGAGAATGTCACTTGATATTGATTAAAGGATGATGAGGGATACTTTAATCATGACCAAGTTGAGGCATAAAGCTCAAGGTCACGTTCGGAGTTCATCCCGGTCACCGGTGATTCAAGTAGGGAGTTATGAGTACAGTTCTGGTTGTAGAAGATAGCCTTGCACAACGGCAGATGATCTCAGACCTCCTCAAAGGAAGTGGGTTGACGGTCACTGTCGCCAGTGATGGGGTTGAAGCTTTAGAACACATTCAGCGGTCTAGCCCTGACGTAGTGGTTTTGGATATTGTTATGCCTCGGATGAATGGTTATGAACTTTGCCGCCGTCTTAAGGCCGACCCAAAAACTCAGAATGTGCCGGTAGTGATGTGTTCTTCAAAAGGCGAAGAATTTGACCGCTATTGGGGCATGAAGCAAGGCGCAGACGCTTACATTGCCAAACCCTTTCAGCCAACAGAGCTGATTGGAACGGTTAAACAGTTGCTCAGAGGCTAGCTAGATAGGTATTCAAAGGCATGGTTGGTAATCCGGACTTTTTAACGGGCAGTGGCCAAGAGCAAGCTCCAGAATTTCAGGAACTGGAGAGCCCTGAAGGTGAATTACACCTGCGGTTTTATGTGCCGTCCGGTAATGAATTTGCCCTGCCTGCTACTGGCATTAGAGAAGTCATCTCTCCGTCACCCGATCGGATCACGGCTATTCCTAATGCTTCTCCCTTGCTATTAGGGACGTTAAATATGCGAGGTCGAGTGATTTGGGTGTCCGATCTGGGTCAGTTTCTGGGAGATGCGGCAGTATTGAATACAGACCGACCGGAAATTCCTGTCATTGCGGTTGAAGACCAAGACACTATGCTGGGGTTAGCGGTTGATCGGATTGTGGGGATGGACTGGCTTGATGTTGAGCAGGTGCAGATGCCAACGAATGTTCCGGATAGCATGGCACCCTTTTTGCGGGGGGAGTGGTTGTTAGACAAAGAATTTAATAAATTTCTGCGACTGCTAGATCAAGTGGCAATTCTACGATCGGCGCGGTGGGCAGCATGAAAGTAAGGTAATTAAGAAAAAAATATAGCAAAAGGCAGAAGGGAAAAGGCAAAATTTACTTTTTCCTAATGACAAGCGGGAGGAGGCAAATGGCATCAGGTACAGATTACGCGCACGAATATGGACAAGCGGAAAAGGCTTACATGCAAGGCAACTATCAGGAGGCCGCCGCGATTGTTGACCGCTTGATTGAGGATTTTCCGGAAGACCCAAGTGTGCGTCTACTGCGGGGTCATATCTACTGCTATGGGCTACAGCAGTACGATGTGGCGCGGGAACAGTACGAATTGGTGCTGAACCTGACTTCTCAACCCGATTTTATTAGTTATGCAAACAACGGTCTAGAATATGCCAATCAATTTCCCAACGGGGCAGAAGCAGCAGAGGGAGTAGCATCGGCAGACGATCTCAATGGCAATTATCAAGATATCGGTTCGACCGATGATTTGGCTGACGCACCGAGTTTTGAAAACTGGCAAGAATTGGCAGCCGAGGAAGATGAGCAAGGCAATTTTGACCTAACAAGCTTGGATTTTGATGAGGTGGGGGATGATGATTTTGCATCAATGTCAACTCCGCCTTTTGGTAATCCTTTTGGCAGTTCAGCGGTTGAGTCGGGTTCGTCCTCCCATACGCATGATGCCGATGACGATCCTTTTGCCTTTACGGCTGAGCTAGGGTACGAGGGTGATGAGTTTGAGACATTGGAAGGCACAGCAAGTGACTTTGAACTGGATGTCAACGCTTTCGGCGGTGCCAATGTTGATGATACAGGAGAAGAATTCTTCCCTGACCCCTCTCAAGAGGATGCAGGGATGACGTTTGTGAGGCCTCCTAGCGGAGGCTTCGAGCAGGCAGGGGCTTATGACGATATTTCAGAGCCGTTTGACCCAGAATCTCAATTTGATTCTGAATTGGTAGATGAGGAGATGGAGGCGTCTCCCTATACTGAGGAAGGGATAAGTGAACACTATAACTCAGGCTACCCAGTTTTTGAAGACGAAACCCTTTTGATGGGGTCAGGAGGGCTTGACGATACCTTCGCAACAGATAGAGATAGAGACGATTTTGGATACCTCAGTGACAGAGAGACGGATCTCACTGAGTCGTTTACTGAAAGCGACTATATCCAGGATGACCAAACCTTTGACTCAACCTATGACCAGAATGGGTTCAACTCTCAAGAGCACTTTGATTTTGACACCTTCGATGTCGCTTTTGAGGGTGATTCCTTCCCAATAGATGAAATCGCTGACTCAGAAGGGGAAAGCTTATCAGGAATTGAGGCACGTCAAAGTGCCAGAGAGGGCTTTCTCGATGAGTTTGATGTATTTGACGATGATTTAGGCTCAATCCCGGATTTCTCTTTGAGCGGTCAAGAAGATATTTCCGAGGGGAGTGTGGATGAGTCTGATTTTGATGTACTCAGCAACAGTGGCTCGATGCCGGGAACGGCTGCTGGAATGGGATTTAGCGATAATGGCGATAGCGAAGCAACCCGTCATGGTTATCGCTCTAGTGGCGATGACGAGATGTTTAGCATCAGTAGCACCTCCGAACAAATCCCGATATTCAATCAGACTAAAGACACTGATAATGAACCCGTCGTAAGTATTGAGCAGGGTCTGCTAGCTCCATTTGAAAATGCTTCGCTCAGCCAGAAACAGTGGATTACGGCTTTTGCGGCTGGGCTTGTCTCAGCTGTCGTGGTAGCAGCGGTTAGCTTCATTGGCCAAAGCACAGCTCCCAAAGACCAACCGGAGACAGTAATTCCCCATCTGCAAAGGACTGGTCTTTTGACGACTCTGGCAGCTGGACTTGCCAGTTTTGGCACCACCTTGGTTCTGGGTCGAATCACGACGAGGCAGATTAAGCGGGCGACGGCAGACCTGCAAAGCCAGTTTGACGCTGTTTCTCAGGGTAATCTCAATGCTAGTGCCACAATTTACTCAGAGGATGAATTTGGTCAGCTGGCGTCTGGCTTCAACCAGATGGCGAGGGTAATCCTGACAACCACCAGTGAGGCGCAACGGAAGGCGGAAGAGCAAGAGCAGGCGAAAGAAGACCTACAACGCCAGGTGATTCGGTTGCTCGATGACGTTGAAGGAGCCGCACGCGGTGACTTAACGGTACAAGCAGAAGTGACAGCGGACGTCTTGGGCGCAGTCGCCGACTCCTTTAACCTGACCATTCAAAACTTACGGGAAATTGTACAACAGGTGAAGCAGGCGGCGCGTCAGGTCACGAAAGGCTCGACTGATAGTGAGTCGTTTGCCCGCAGTTTGTCTTCGGATGCCTTACGGCAAGCCGAAGAACTGGCGGTAACGCTCAATTCAGTGCAGGTGATGACTGACTTAATCGGACGCGTGGCTGAAAGTGCAAAAGAAGCGGAGGAAGTGGCGCGAACCGCTTCGGCAACGGCTCTTAAGGGGGGTGAGGCAGTTGAACGAACAGTGGCGGGGATTTTACAAATTCGTGAGACCGTAGCAGAAACTACTCGTAAAGTCAAGCGCCTGGCAGAATCGTCTCAGGAGATTTCCAAGATTGTTGCCTTGATTTCTCAGATTGCCTCCCGAACGAATTTGTTGGCTCTCAATGCCAGTATTGAGGCGGCAAGAGCTGGGGAAGCGGGTCGAGGCTTTGCGATCGTTGCCGATGAGGTGCGACAGCTAGCCGATCGCGCCGCAAAGGCGTTGAAGGAAATTGAACAAATCGTACTGCAAATCCAGAGCGAAACCGGCTCAGTGATGACAGCCATGGAGGAAGGTACCCAGCAGGTGATTGAAGGCACCAAACGGGCAGAACAGGCAAAGCGCTCGCTCGAAGACATCATTCAAGTATCAAATCGCATCGATGCCCTAGTGCGTTCCATTACAGCTGATACTGTCGAACAGACAGAAACGTCTCGTGCTGTTGCCCAGGTAATGCAGTCCGTGGAACTCACCGCTCAAGAAACCTCCCAGGAAGCCCAACGGGTATCTGGAGCACTTGGTAACCTTGTGGGTGTCGCCCGAGACCTGCTGACGTCCGTTGAACGCTTCCGTGTAGAATCCAATGATGGCAAATAGGGTCAGTAGTTATTTGTTGTTTGTTATTTGTGATTGGCAAGCAACAAGCAACAAGCAACAAACAACAAACCATAATGAGTGAGACGACTCCTGGTTCGAGCTTAGGGTTGTGGACTCAACGCCTAGTGGCTGCAATTTTCTTGGGTGGACAAGTGACACTTCATCTGCTGAGTGGGAAAATCCACCGGCGCAACACCCTTGACCAAATGGCAGCAGTAGGACCAGAATCCCTAATGATTGCTCTGATTACCGCTGGTTTTGTCGGGGCAGTGTTTACGATTCAGGTGGCACGAGAATTCATCAACTTTGGTGCTACTACTGCTGTGGGAGGAGTTCTGGCGTTGGCATTGACCCGTGAACTTGGACCAGTGCTTACTGCTGTGGTTTTAGCAGGGCGAGTCGGTTCGGCGTTTGCCGCTGAAATTGGCACGATGCGAGTGACGGAGCAAATAGACGCTCTTTATATGCTCAAAACCGACCCCATTGACTACCTCGTTATTCCTCGCGTCATTGCTTGCTGTCTGATGCTGCCGATTTTGACGATTCTCTCGATTATTATCGGCATGGCTGGAGGAGTAGTGGTGGCGACGACTCTGTACAGTATTCCTGAGTCGGTGTTTCTTGATTCTGCTCAGAACTTGTTGGGAGTTTGGGACTTGTGGAGTGCTGTGATTAAAGCCGCTTTTTTTGGGGTGTTGATTGCTGTCATTGGTTGTAGCTGGGGTTTAACGACAACCGGCGGCGCAAAAGGTGTTGGTCAATCGACAACCACCGCAGTCGTCACCGCTTTGCTCGCGATCTTTATTTCCAACTTTTTCTTATCTTGGCTGATGTTTCAAGGAACTGGCAGTGCGGTGCTCGACGGGGTCTAAGCATTGCTACCAAATGGCATAAGATAGAGACGCTTTAGAATGGAATTACACTGATGTGCGTTTATGATAACGGGATTTAACAAAAGTGACTTCTGCTGCGCCTTCTTCTACATCAACACAAACTGTTGAACTCTCCCCCAGTTACACCCTGCCTTTGGTGTTGATATTGGTAGCCCTGCCGGTGTTGCTCATACAACCTTGGGTAAGCTTTGCGATCGCATTTTTTGGCTTGTTTCTTTTGTTTCAGGCAGTAACAATCCGTCTGCAATTTACCGAAACAGCGTTGGATATTTATCGGTCTGAGACCCTGCTCCGGCGTTTTCCCTATCGGGACTGGCAAAATTGGCGAATTTTTTGGACACCCGTGCCGATTTTGTTTTATTTCAAAGAAGTCAAGAGCATCCACTTCCTGCCGGTTCTGTTTGACCCGAGGATGCTAAAAACTTGCCTGGAACAACGATGCCCTAGAATCTGAGTCGGTTGCCAGAAGTTAAGAGTCAGGAATGGGTTATTAGTTGTTAATTGTTTGTTAGTTGTTAGATGAATTCAGACGAACCACAAACCCACGAACCAGAGGAAGAACAAGAGCCAGCTGTTGAAGCGATCGCTGCTCAAGAGGAAGAACAAGAGCCAGCTGTTGAGGCGTCTGATGATGTAGA